>NZ_KV836301.1:0-1447 GCF_001838335.1 Corynebacterium sp. HMSC075F02
GGGGATGCGGACGTTTTTTTGGACAGTTTCAATCTCACGCTACATTGACTTTTCGGTATTCGGCAATGCTCAAACCATCGAGGCTGATCTTGATTCGGTGATTGTTGTAGAACTCAATGTATGTCGCGATTGCTTCTTTGAGCTCTTGAGGGTTCTGCCAGGTTCTGCCGTAGTACATTTCGTTTTTCATTCGGCCGAAGAACCCCTCGCATGCTGCATTGTCGGGGCTACAACCTTTCTTCGACATCGAGCGAAGTATTCCGAACTTCTCGGTCATACTTCGCCAGCTGCTGCCTCGATAATGTGCTCCGCGGTCTGAGTGAATCACCAAGGAGCCATCCATTGCCGGCTTTTCGGTTGCGATTGCTGCGTACAAAGTTTCTTCTGCTAACTCCATGGTGGGATGAACACTTGTTTTTGCTGCCACGACCTTCCCGTCAAAACAGTCAATGATGGCAGACAGGTACACGCGACCTTGGTTAGTAGCGAAAACACTGATGTCAGTCAGCCACAACCGATTTGGATGCTCAGCATGAAAATTACGGTTCACCAGGTTAGGTGGTGCGGGAGAAATTTCCCCTTGATAGCTGGAGTAACGCCACTTTCGTTTCGGGAACCAGGGACGAATTCCCTCTTCGTGCATGAGACGGCGGACGACCTTCTCACTGATAACGATCCCGCGATGGCGCAGTTCCCACCAAAGTCGGCGATAGCCGTAGGTGTTATTCGACTCAGAACTAATCTCATGAAGCAATTCGCGGATATGCGCGTGCTTATCCGGAGCAAATCGCTGTTGGAGTTGGTAGTAGAAGCTTGATGCCGCAAGATCAATAGCAGCAAGCAGCATAGATAACGGAAACTCGCCGCGTAACGCGTCAACCACTTCAGCCTTGTGCTTATTGCTGAGCTGCCCCGGGATGACGCTGACGTCTTTTTTTACAAGTTCCAGCTCCTTTTCCAAAACAGCCTTGTCAACGAGCAGTTGAGCCATTTGCTTTTTCAGTTCTGCAGGATCATCGGCTAATGATTTCTCGAATGCTGCTCGGGTGGGCATGCGAGTGTGCTCTTTGCGTTCTCTTTTCGACATCAAACCCCATTTTCCCTCTTCACGGTGGCGTTGTGCCCAAGAATAGACACTCATCTTTGAGCGCAGCTCGCATTCCACAGCGGTGTCAGCTGGCCTCCAACCAGCGTTGAAGAGCTCAACAGCACGAAGCTTGACCTCAAACGGGTAGCGGGTCAATGTTTTTGACTGTTTGCGGGGTCGACCAGGTTTGGCGGGTTCACGCAACCATTTGTACAGCGTCCATCGCCCTGGATAACCAAGTTCACGGACGGTCTTGGTCACCGATTGAGTACGCTTGTAAACCTGCAGAGCTCTGCGTCGCTGCTCCTTGGTGTATGAGCGGTTCATGATGGAATCCTCCAAGATTCCGTCCGCATCCCC
>NZ_KV836302.1:0-123686 GCF_001838335.1 Corynebacterium sp. HMSC075F02
CGGCTAACCGCACGAAAACATTTCCCCCACATCAGCCAACCAAACACATAAACTGCCTGGCCGCGCTGACCCCCGAATACATTACACACACCCCACCAAAGACACAAAACCCCAGGTAGATGGATATGAACTAGCGTTTTGCCTGTGGAGTAGAACGATTCATTAGGACCGACAGTCCCCACACCGTGACGAAAGCCGGGAGCTTTCGCTCATCGCTACCACCTTTGTTTCGGCTTCTATGCTCCCTTTAAAACAACCAAAGCTCCGGACTGACCAAGAGTCAATGATTCTGAAATCATCAATCCCCTAGCCTGCCCGGAGCCCTAGCCCAGCTACCTAAAAGGAATCAAGCTGCATAAACACCAATTAATCGAGAGATTAGCAGCGCGCCTACACAAAGACCAACCAGCACCTACACGAACTTCACACCAGCGAAGTTCTTCTTACCGCGGCGCAGCACGATCCACTTGCCGTGCAGCAGGTCCTCGGCAGCTGGCTCCCACGCTTCGTCCTCGATGCGCTGGTTATTAGCGTACGCGCCACCTTCCTTAATGGTGCGGCGTGCCTCGCCCTTCGACTTGGCAAGACCCGCAGCGACGAGAAGGTCGACAACAGTTCGCGGCTCGCCCTCAGCGATCTCCGCAACCTCAGTCTCGGAGACGGCACCTGCCAGGGTGGCCTCGTCCAGCTCGGTCAGCTCAGCGCGGCCAAACAGGGCCTGCGCTGCCAGCTCAACAGCCTTGGTGGCCTCTTCGCCGTGGACCAGGTTGGTCATCTCCTGCGCCAGACGACGCTGCGCCTCACGCTTGAACGGACGCTCCGCAACAGCAACCTCGTACTCCGCGATTTCCTCCTGAGACAGGAAGGTGAACCAACGCAGGTAGTCAATAACAACCGAGTCACCAGCGTTGAGGAAGTACTGGTACCAGGAGTACGGCGAGGTCTTTTCAGCGTCCAGCCACAGCTTGCCGCCACCGGTGGACTTACCGAACTTCTGACCCTGCGCATCGGTCACCAGTGGCACGGTCAGGCCGTGCACCTTGGCGCCGTCGATACGCCTGTTCAAATCGACGCCAGAGACGATGTTGCCCCACTGATCGCCGCCGCCAATCTGCAGCACGCAATCGTAGTTGCGGCGCAGCTGCACGTAGTCGTTGGACTGCAGCAGCATGTAGGAAAACTCGGTGTAGGAGATACCGTCAGACTCGAGGCGACGCTTCACAGTGTCGCGATCGAGCATGGTGTTGAGGGAGAAGTTCTTGCCGACATCGCGAAGGAAGTCAATGACGGACATGTTCATAGTCCAGTCCGCATTATTGACCATTGTCGCCGGGGCATCGCCCTCAAAGTCAATAAAACGACGCAGCTGGCCCTTGATGGCCTCCAGGTTGTGCTCAATGGCGTCTTGGCTGAGCATCGAACGCTCACCGACATCACGCGGATCGCCGATGAAGCCCGTAGCACCGCCTGCCAGTGCAATTGGGTGGTGACCGGCCAGCTGGAAACGACGCAACATAATCATCGGAACCAGGTGGCCCGCGTGCAGCGAATCGCCCGTTGGGTCAAAACCGCAATACAGAGTAATGGGGCTTTCGCACGCCTCGCGCAGCGCGTCAACATCGGTGGACTGATTAATCAGGCCACGCCACTGTAGTTCGTCGATAATGTTCTGTTCAGTCACGTCCCCTATCGTAACGTCTCGCTTGCCGACGTTCACCGCGAGGGTGACCTAGAACTCCTCAACGGCCTTCTTGTGGCGACGATAGGCTGAGACGGAATCGTCCGGAAGCCACAGCCGCCACGGCCGATTCGCCGCTCGCCGAACGCCCACACGCGGGCCTGCGTGGACATCTTTATCCGGGTTGATGCTCTCTGGCTGCGCCACGAACACGCGTGACGACGGATCCAGCGCATCTGCCCCATAGTCATTTAAGTCAAGGCCAAGCGCCTGACCAACATTGCCCGGACCACGTCCGAGACCCGCAACTGCTGGCTTTTCACCGCGGCGACGGCGCACCGCATCCAGGCCCTGCTCAATGCGTACGGAACGGACCAATACTCCCCCGCCCGTGCCGTCCGTAGCGCTGGTGATATTGGCACAAAAGTGGATGCCGTAGGAGCGGTAGATATACCAATGTCCCGCCGGGCCAAACATGGCGCGATTGCGTGCGGTTGGCCCCATGAAGCAGTGCGCGGCCGGGTCGGGATAGCGCTGGTCAACTGGGCCACCATAGGCCTCGACCTCCGTGATGGTGGCGATAACATGCTCAGCGGGGATGACAATTACGCGGCCGAGCAGTGTCTTCGCAGCCTCAATGGGAGCTCCCGACAGCACAGTGCGGTCGAGGGCGCTGTAGCCGTCGGGAAGCGGGAAAGGCAATTACTTGTCCCAGGCGATAGCTTCGTCGGAAAGCATGACCGGAATGCCTTCGTCGATGCGGTAGGCGATCTTCAGGCGAGGATTGACCAGCACCTGCTCATCTTCGAGGTATTCAAGCGGCCCCTTGTCACGCGGGCAAGCGAGGATATCAAGGAGTTTCGGATCAAGGCTCATAGTCCACTACCTTACCGAACTGAATTGCCAGGGTGTCACGCTGACCTTCCAAAGCAATCAGGTTGTCCTGACCGATTGCATCCTGGATCTTCTGAACCGCGGAATGCAGCAGGTCGATGGATTCCCGAGCCGGATTCTCGGCTTTGTGACGCAGACGCTCCGGGACCGCGAGGTAGGAGTTGACTGTCTGCGGCAAGTACTCCTGGATAATGCCGCCGATGACCACCTTCTGCTCGGGATAATCTTTGAGATACTTCCACTCGCTCAGGACGGATTCCAGCGTCGCACCCAGGTCATTTGCGGCGTTGCCAAGAGCTTCGCCAGGCTGGGCATCGAAAAGCCTGCCCAATGTCCGGTGAAGATTCCTACGCAGCTCAGATGGATTGAGCGGGCGACGCTGTGGGATCTCAGGCTTCGGCGCCGAACTAACGGACTTCTGAGCCCCTTTGCTCTGCCTCGGCAACAAAGCAACCGACGCGCCCCAGGCGGCAATCGCAACAACCGGCCACAGGAAACCAAGCCCCACGGTCAGGTGCAGCAGCACGACGGCGATGGCAAGGATGAGCCCGACAATGTTGGCGGGACTGTTGAGAAAGCCACCGCCAGAGGAAGTTCCGGAGGATTTACTGGTAGCCACGAATCTCCTTGAACACATCAGCAAGCTCGGTCTCACGGGATTCAAAGACCTTACCACCAGTCAGGTTCGCAAGTTCCTGCATTTCTCCCGGATCCGCCTCTCCATAGCGGATGACGAATACCGGCGGCAGATTCCCGCCCTTGGACTGGTAGAAATCACGGAATTCCGCAAAGCTCTTGCCCGACGTCACCTGACCATCGGTCAACACCACGATAGACGGGATGGAGTTCTTATCCGAGCTGCCGAGAAGGTCGAAGGCCTGAATCAGTGCGTCGTAAAGCGCCGTCTCGCCCTCTGCGTACAGACCATCGACGGCGGCGGTGAGCTGCGCGCGCGATTCCGGGCCGTCAATTGTTGTGGTCGTGGGCTCGCCGACGGTCGTGCTGAACGGCAGAATCGTCGCGATCTCACGGTTTCGCAATCCCACGCTTCCCGTTTCGGTGCGTGCACTGCCGTCGACGATTGCGCGCATCGTCGCCTGTAGATCGGCGATGCGCTCCCCGAACATTGAACCGGAAGTGTCGAGAACAAAGACCGACTCTCCGGGCACGCGCAGGTCATTGTCGTACGCCTCGATGAGACGATCCGTGACTGCGCGATCACCCGGGAACGGCAGCTCGATAATGACGCTGTTGGTCATACTTTCCGGCAGGTTGGCGTCATCGGAGACCGGGCGAAGGAAGTGGTCGGCGAGAACCTGCGAGTTCGCTTCCAGCCACTGCCCGAGTGCCTCCGTCTGCCGCGCGGCGAGATCATTAGCGGGCTGTGCTAGTGGCGTCAGCGGGTAATCCGCACTGATGACACCGTCGCTCGGAACAACAACTTCCAGGTCAGCGCCCTCTTTATTCATCTGCTGCAACACAGCTTCATAGTTGATGAGCGCATCGACGGAGTCCGACTCATCCAGGAACTTGTCACGCAGCCACCCCGACGAACCCGAGGTCATCTTCTGCCCCTCGAAGAACTTCTGCAGTTCAGGCGTGGTGCGGTTGATATCCCCCGTAGTCAGCGCCGATCCGGTGTCGGCGAACGCGGTCGCAACCGACACCACACCGGAAAAGCCCGAGTTCGATTCCGCGGGGTTGGTCATGCCGTAGGTCAATTTGCCTGACGACGCAGCCTCCGCGATCTCAGCCCACGTCGGCTGCTTGGTATCCCAACCGAGCTCCCGAGCCTTCGCCGAATGGATACCAAAGGCTACCGGCGAGGTGGCGACTTTCTTGGCTTCGCCCAGCTTGTCAGCCCCACCGAGCAGATCAACGTACCGGTTGGTAGCAAACCAAGTGGCATCAAATTGGTTGTCGAATTCGTCTGCGACAAGGGCGTGGCTGTTCTTCACGGTGCCGTCGACAAGCTCGAGGTTAATCGTAAAACCGAGGTCGTCGGAGGCCTTTTGCATCAGTGGCTGGAGCTCTGCAAGCTCCGTGGCCCCGGCGATACGCATGGTCGAGCCCTTGAGGTCAGAATCGACGTCGACTTTGTTGGTCTTCTCCTCGTCGGAGCCCAGCGGCAGGTTCAGGCCACCGTCGGAGCAGGCCGCGACAGCGAAGATGCCGAGCACACCGACGAGGCCAAGAAGCATTTTGCGGAGGGCAGTTAGTGCCTTATACATGTTCATTCGGCTTTACCCCTCTTCCGTTTCCGGCCTCGGCGGGCTCTGGTATCCACGGGAAACACCCTCAATAAGCTGCTCGAGGATGTCGAAACTCGGCGGATCAATGGAGTCCACAAAATCGGTGGAAACCTCCTGGCCCGTCTTCAACTGCGTCTGGAATTCCTCCATCGCCTCAGGCTGGCTGGAGCGGTAACCGTGCTTGGCCGCCAGCTTCTGAAGCTCAGGGTCTTCGGCGAGGAGCCGTGCGACCGCAGCTCCATTGTCGTTAAAACCCAGCGCCACGTGAGTACTCAGAATCGTCGGCGATGGATACGCCAGGCGCATTTCCGGCTTCAACCGGCTGTTCGGGGCACTGTTCTCCCCCAGGAACTGCGACTCGTAAACCATCACCATTGGCTTCGAACCGACACCCTGCGAGAGGTAGTCCGAAAATGGACCAGCCGACGAGGATTCCGTGTACCCCTGGCCGGTGAACAGAGGGGTGAGCTCCGGCAAGACCGCATTGACCTGCCCATTGTCAGACACAATCCGGCCTTCATTGGTAATCCAAGACATGAGCGACAAGTACATTGCGGCCGAGTTCGACGAACGAATGTCCGTTGTGGACATCTGCACCGTGCGCGGCGACGGATAATCGCTCTCCGCGAAGTCACGCCAGCGGACATTGTCGTGCTGCATCGTGGCCAGCGCTGCCATATCTACCTGCCACGTAGTGCCCTGTTGGCGAGCAACATTTTCCCGCGCCAATGCCTGCAAGATGTTGTCGAAAGTAGCGATCGCCATCGGTGTGTAGAAGACGTCGTACCGCTCAGCGCCGCTCATTTTCTCGGCAATTTTCTCCGCTGCCGGTGCCGACGACGGGAATGCCAAGTCGAAGGAATCCAGATCCACATCCGTGGCCATCCGACGCGAACCCGCCGTCTTTACTTCCACCACATAGCCGTGAGAGGCAAGAGCCTTCTGGACCTCTTTGTCTTCGAAGAAGGGCTTTTTCTCAGAGCCAACAATCGCCTTGACGACGGTCTTTTCACCACCGAAGAAATCACGGTTTCCTCCGGAGCTGCCACCAGAAAAACCTGGAATACTACCGCCGCGACCGACATAGACTGCAACAGCCGCGATGACAATCAAAATGACTGCAAGAATTGCCCCCGGGCCCATGCACCCTTTCTTGCTACCACTCTGATTTTTATTTTTATCTCGTGAGCTGCGATTTCCACCGCTCGACCGCGTACTTTCCGCCATGAAATTATGGTAAGAGACCCGGCCAAACCTGGCAACAGATATAGAAATAATCAGTAATCTGCGTCACTTCGGGGGGGGGGCACCCTGGCATTACAAGGTTACTGGTGGCGTCGGATCGATCCGAGTTACTGACTGCGTTTATGACTGGCGGCGGCGGGTCGAGCCGAGTTACTGACTACGTTTATGACAAAAATGGCCCGAAAAATGGCCTGAAAGTGTCATAAACTTACACAGTTTCACATTTGCAGCCCGTATTCGCACGTGGAGCCCGTGATTTTTCGGGTGGCCAGTTATCGGGTTGATAGTTACCGGGTCATCAGTTGTCGGGTTGCTGGTTTTTCTACTCCCCCCCCCCGGGCTGTAAAAAATCGGCGTGCGGTCGATTGACCGCACACCGATTAATTAGCTGCGTTAGCTGGGCTAGCAGGTTTGCTAGCTCTAGCAGCTTTAGCCGCGAACCGGCTTTTCAGCCCACTGCTTCAGCTCGGTATTCTTCTCGTCAACGCGAGCGAGCTGCTCTGCAACACGGACACCCGCGGTGCCGCCGCGAGTATCGCGGGAAGCCACAGCGCCGTCGATAGTCAGCACTTCACGGACCTTCGGAGTCAGTGCCGGGTGGACACCGGCGAGGTCCTCGTCGGAAAGCTCGTCCAGACCGATACCGCCCTTGGACTCTGCGATGCGGACACACTGGCCGGATGCCTCGTGAGCGTCGCGGAACGGTACGCCCTCGCGGACCAGCCACTCAGCCAAGTCCGTGGCCAGGGTGTAGCCAGCCGGAGCGAGCTCGCGCAGACGGTCTTCGTGGAAGGTCAGCGTTGCCACTAGACCGGTCAAAGCCGGAAGCAGTAGGGTTAGCTGCTCGACCGAGTCCACCAGAGGCTCCTTGTCCTCCTGGAGGTCGCGGTTGTAGGCCAGCGGCTGAGCCTTCAGCGTGGCCATGAGCCCTGCAAGATTACCGATCAGGCGACCGGTCTTACCGCGGGTCAGCTCTGCCACGTCCGGGTTCTTCTTCTGCGGCATGATGGAGGATCCAGTCGACCAGGCATCAGCCAGAGTGACGTAACCGTACTCCGGGGTGGCCCAGTAGATGATTTCCTCTGCCAGGCGAGACATGTCCACGGCAATCTGGGCGAAGACGAATGCCGCCTCAGAGGCGAAGTCACGCGAAGAAGTGCCGTCAATGGAGTTGTCCGTGGCAGAGTCGAAGCCGAGCTCCTCCGCGATGGCCTCCGGATCCAGGTGCAGCGAAGATCCCGCGAGCGCACCGGAACCGTACGGGGACACAGCCAGTCGACGGTCGAGATCGCGGATGCGGTCCAGATCGCGCAGCAGCGGATGCGCGTGAGCCAGCAACTGGTGGGCCAGCAATACCGGCTGCGCTGCCTGGGAGTGGGTCTTGCCCGGCATGATGGCATCCGGATGTGCCTTGGACTGAGCCACCAGGGCGGCAACCAGGTCAGTGACATCCAGTGCAACGCCGCGCACGGCATCGCGCAGCCACATGCGGAACAGAGTTGCCACCTGGTCATTGCGGGAACGACCAGCGCGCAGGCGACCGCCGACCTCCGGGCCGACGCGATCAATCAGACCGCGCTCCATGGCACCGTGGACGTCCTCATCTGTCGGCTCTGGACCAAATTCGCCGGAGGCAACGTCGCGACCGAGCTGATCAAGGCCTTCGATCATGGTGTCAAAGTCGGCATCGCTGAGCAGCCCACGGGCATGCAGCACTCGGGCGTGGGCCTTGGACGCAAGAACGTCGTAAGGCGCGAGCACCCAGTCAAAATGGGTGGACTTGCTCAATGCGGCCATCGCCTCGGACGGGCCACCGGCAAAGCGGCCGCCCCACAGGGAGCCTTCGTTGGTACCGTGCTTTTCGACCATTGTCTTTTCCAATAGGCCTTTCGCTCTAGTCGCTCTGGAGAAGCTTTACAGTTTGAAGTCGCGCTTTGCGGCCATCTTCGAGGACAGGCCGTGCAGCTCGACAAAACCGCGAGCCAGGGTCTGGTCGAAGGTGTCGCCCTCGTCGTAGGTAGCCAGGTTGAAGTCGTACAGCGAGGTGTTCGAACGACGACCGTTGACGTTGCAGTGACCTGCGTGCATGACCATGCGGATGTCACCGGAAACGCCCTTCTGGGACTCCTCGATGAAGGCATCCAGCGCGCGCTTCAGCGGCGAGAACCACAGGCCGTCGTAGACCAGGTTGGCCCACTCGCCCTCGACCTGACGCTTGTAACGAGCCAGCTCACGCTCAACGGTGACGTCCTCGAGCGCTGCGTGTGCGGTCATGATGGCAATTGCGCCCGGAGCCTCGTAAATCTCGCGGGACTTAATGCCGACCAGGCGGTCTTCAACCATGTCCAGACGACCGATGCCCTGAGCACCAGCGCGGCGGTTCATCTCTTCGATGGCCTCAAGCACGGAAACCTTCTTGCCGTCGATGGCAGTCGGCTTACCGTCCTCGAAGGAGATGATGACCTCGTCCGGGGAGCTGAAGTTCAGGGTCGGATCCTCGGTGTACGCGTAGACATCCTTGGTTGGTGCGTTCCACAGGTCCTCCAGGTAGCCGGTCTCAATGGCGCGACCGAAGAGGTTCTGGTCAATGGAGAACGGAGAGGACTTGGACTGCTCAATTGGCAGACCCTTCTCCTCAGCGAAGGCAATAGCCTTGTCGCGGGTCCAAGCGAAGTCACGAGCCGGTGCAATAATCTTCAGATCCGGGGCGGTGTTGGCGAAACCAACCTCGAAACGGACCTGGTCATTGCCCTTACCGGTGCAGCCGTGTGCGACGTGAGTGCCACCGAACTCCTCTGCGGCCTTCGCCATGTGCTTAACAATCAGCGGGCGAGACAGTGCAGAAACCAGCGGGTACTGCTTCATGTAGAGACCATTGGCCTTAATGGTCGGCAGGCAGTACTCCTCGGCGAACTCGTCCTTAGCGTCGACAACGACAGCTTCGACAGCGCCGGCGTCCAGAGCGCGCTGACGCACGGACTCCATGTCCTCGCCGCCCTGTCCGACATCGATGGAAACTGCGACGACCTCGCCGTCGGTCATTTCCTTGAGGTACGGAATAGCAACGGTGGTGTCGAGGCCACCAGAGTAAGCAAGAATAACCCGGTTGGTCATAGGGTAAGCGCTCCTTTAATCGGTGCTTTAAAGCATTTCGTGGAATAGTTTACTGGTTCGTTCCGGCGGCTAGACGCTGGGCTAGGTCAGCGCCGGAAAGTGGTTCTCTAGCCAGGCACATTACGGTGTCATCTCCCGCAATTGTGCCAACGATTTCTTTGAGTCCCGCACGGTCAATCACACTGGCTAGATACTGTGCGGCTCCCGGTGGTGTACGCACAACCGCGATGGTGCCCGAATGATCAATGGAGACCAGCAGCTCGTCTAAAACGCGCCGCATCCTGGCCACTGCCCCGCTGGAGACAGCGAGTGCATCTTCGACGATGGAATACCGCGAACCGTTGGCTCCATCGCGAATCTTTCGGGCTCCCAGCTCATCGAGGTCTCTGGACAACGTCGCCTGCGCAATCTCAATGCCTTCGTCGGCAAGCAGCTCGACGAGCTGAACCTGACTGGACACGTGATGCTGCGCCAGCAGGTCAGCGATGCGCGTCTGCCTAGCTGTGCGAGAACCTGGTTGTGCTGCGGTCATGACCTTACTGCCTCTCCACCAGCCAGGTCAGCAACGCCTTCTGAGCGTGCATGCGGTTTTCCGCCTCGTCAAAGACTACCGACTGCGGGCCATCGATGACCTCGGCAGTAACTTCGTTGCCGCGGTATGCCGGCAGGCAGTGCAGGAAGATGGCATCCTCATTTGCCTTCGCCATCAGCTCAGCGTTGACCTGGTACGGCAGAAACGGAGTGCGACGATCCAGGCCGTCGTTCTCCTGCCCCATGCTGACCCAGGTATCGGTGATGACAACGTCGGCACCGGCAATGGCCTCATCGACGTCTGCGGTTACGGCCACGGCCGCACCGGTCTGCTCCGCGACCTTCTTGGCGCGGTCGACGTAGACCTGCTCCGGCTGGAAGTTCTCCGGTGCACAGATGGTGACGTCCAGCCCTGCGGTGGCGAAGCCTACTAGGTAGGAGTTGGCCATGTTGTTGGCACCATCGCCAAAGTAGACAGCCTTCTTGCCACGCAGTCCCGCCTGGCCTTCTTCCGGGCATTTGTGCTCGATGATGGTCTGCAGGTCAGCGAGAATCTGGCACGGGTGGAACTCGTCGGAAAGCGCGTTGACAATCGGCACCGTCGCGGTCTCAGACATGGCCTCCAGCCCTGACTGTGCGTAGGTACGCCAGACGATTGCCGAGACAAAACGGCTGAGCACAGCAGCGGTGTCCTGGTAGGTCTCACCCTTGCCCATCTGCGAGTTTCCGGTTTCAACCACAATCGCGTTGCCGCCCAGAGCCGCAATGCCAGCGTCGAAGGAGAAACGGGTACGAGTCGAGGTCTTGTCGAACAGCACCGCAACCGACTGCGGCCCCTCAAACGGCCGGCGGGAGTACGGCGCTGCCTTCAGCTCTGCAGCCAACTGCAGCACCTCAGCCTGCTCCTGTGGAGTCAGGTCATCATCGGCGAGAAAATGACGGAGCATCAGTTCCTAATTCCTTCCATTGTTGGCGACAGCCTCAACGGCGTCGTTCAGGCAGGCATCAATCAACTCGACGGCGCGGTTGACTTCCTCATCGCTGAGGTTCAACGGCGGCACAATACGCAGCACATTCGCCTGCGGAGCGTTCAGAATGACACCACGTTCATAACCGGCGTTAACCGCTTCCTTCGCCAGGTTCTCGCGCAGCACCAGTCCAAGCATGAAGCCGCGACCACGCACGTGATCGACATGGCTTAACGACGCGAGCTTGCGAGCCAGGACCTTGCCCTTCTCGGTGACTCGATTGAGCAGCTTTTCTTCTTCCAGCGTCTCGATGACGGCCAGGCCGGCAGCGGCACAGACCGGATTGCCACCAAAGGTGGTACCGTGCGCACCAGGAGTAAACAGTTCCGCTGCGCGGCCGTTGGCGATGACAGCACCGAGCGGCAGGCCGCCGCCGAGGCCCTTGGCCAACGTCATGACATCCGGCACGATGCCATCGTGCTGGTGGGCAAACCACTGGCCGGTACGGCCGATGCCGGTCTGTACTTCGTCGACAATCATGAGAACGTCGAAGCGCTTGGTCAGTTCGCGGACGGCAGCGAGGTATCCCTCTGGCGGTGCGACCACACCGGTCTCACCCTGAATTGGTTCCAGAATCACCGCAGCGACACCCAACGGATCGGATTCGATGGTCTTGGTGAGGAAGTCAATGTCACCGTACGGCACGAACTCGACTCCACCCGGCATCGGTTCGAACGGGGTGCGCTTGTCGGGCTGACCGGTCATGGCAAGTGCGCCCATGGTACGGCCGTGGAACCCGTGGTGGGTAGCGATAATGCGATTGCGCCCCGTCAACCGCGCCAGCTTGAACGCGGCTTCATTGGCCTCAGTGCCGGAGTTGCAGAACATAACTCGGGTGTCATCAGTGTCCCAGCCAGTGAGCTCAATGAGCTTCTCGCCCAGTGCCAACGGTGGCTCAGAGGCGAAGATGTTGGACACGTGCCCCATCGTGGAAATCTGCTTGGACACAGCTTCCACGATGGCCGGATGTGCGTGACCCAACGCGTTGACTGCAATACCGGCGAGCAGGTCCAGGTATTCCTTGCCCTCGGAATCCGTGACAATAGCGCCCTTACCCTGCACAAGCTCAATGCGCGGCGTGCCGTAATTGTTCATCATCGTGTGTTGCCACTGCTGCTTGAAGTCGCTCATGTCGTCTTTCGACCTGCCTAACATGTATGTCGGTAAATTCTTGTCCGTCTTTTCTGCCTTATCCGGGCTCTACCATTGTGCCGATACCGCCGGAAGTCATCAGCTCCAGCAGCACCGAGTGTGGCTGGCGGCCGTCGATAACGTGGGCCGCAGGCACTCCCTGATCCACTGCGTTCAGGCAGGACTCCATCTTCGGAATCATTCCGGAATCCAGCGTCGGGAGGATTTCTCGCAGATGCGAAGTGGAAATCCTTGACACCAGCGAATCGCGGTTCGGCCAATCCGTGTAGAGACCCTCGACATTAGTCAGAATCACCAAACGGTTCGCGTTAATTGCCGATGCCAGTGCACCTGCTGCCGTGTCGGCGTTGATGTTGTAGACCTCTTTGCCATCAGCGGACGGCGCAATCGTAGAGACCACCGGAATACGTCCGGCATCAATCAGGTCCAATAGCGTTTCCGAGTGCACCTCGGTGATATTGCCGACCAGCCCGATATCTGTTTCCTTGCCGCCGACGTTTACCGTTCGTCGAGTACCAGTGAACAGGCCACCGTCCTCACCAGAGGTACCCACTGCATAGGGGCCGTAGGCGTTGATGAGGTTCACCAGTTCGCGGCCGACCTGCCCGAAGAGCACCATGCGGACAATTTCCATGACCTCCGGAGTCGTGACACGGAAACCGCCTCGGAACTCTCCCTCCAGCCCCAGGCGCTTGAGCATCGACGAAATCTGAGGGCCGCCACCGTGGACAACCACCGGCTTCACCCCCACGGTGCGCAGAAAAACCATGTCCTGCGCGAAGGCCTTCTTCAGTTTCAGGTCGGTCATCGCGTTACCGCCGTACTTGACCACCACAATCTTGTCGCGGTGGTGCTGCAGCCACGGCAGTGCTTCCGCCAGCACATGTGCCCGCTGTTCGAAGGACAGCCCTTCGGTCAACTGGTGAACCATTGCAGAGTCTCCTCAAAACCTTTACGACGAATATGCCGAGTTGATGTGAACGTAGTCGTGGGAAAGGTCAGTCGTACGAATCGTGGCCTCTTCCGGATTACCAGTACCGAGGTCAACCTCCACGGCAATGTCCTTGCCGGAGAGATCCACTTCACGAGCATCAGGCGTGCCACCGGTATCGCGACAGACTACATGACCGTTGAAGGAAACAGTGATGTGCTCCGGATCCATATCCACCGGTGCAGTGCCGACAGCCGCCAGCACACGACCCCAGTTCGGGTCCGAACCGAACATCGCACACTTGAAGAGGTTGTCGCGGCCGATGATTCGAGCAGCTACCAGAGCATCTTCAGCACCACCGGTGCCACGCACGGTCACGGACACACGCTTGGTCACGCCTTCGGCGTCCGACTGCATCTGGCGCGCGATGGAATCACACACACTGAGCACTGCCTGGTCGAGCTCCTCCTGCGAGGGCTTCACACCAGAGGCACCGTTGGCCAAAATGATGACGGTGTCATTGGTGGATGTGGAGCCATCAATATCTAGGCGGTTAAACGTAACCTCGCTCGCCTTGGCAATAGCCTCGTGCGCCATTTCTGCGCTTACCGACGCATCCGTCGTAATCACACCGAGCATCGTGGCCATCGACGGGCTAATCATGCCAACACCCTTGCCCATAGCGCCGACAGTGAATCCGTCACCATGCGCAACGGCCTGCTTTGCCACCAAGTCAGTGGTCAAGATGGCTTCTGCTGCAGCCGTACCTGCGGCGGCATCGCTGCCCAGATTCTCACAAAGCTTCGGCACACCTGCCAGAACAATGTCCATCGGCAGCCGGTCACCAATCAAGCCGGTGGAGCAGGTACCAATCTCGGTAACATCGACGCCGAGCTCATCTGCGACCTTCTGACAGACTTCGAGGGCGTCGGAAATACCCGGCTGACCATTGCAGGCGTTGGCATTGCCCGAGTTCAGCACCACAGCGGACAGCTTGCCGTCAGCGATGTGCTTCTTGGATACCGTCACCGGCGCAGCCTGGACACGGTTGGTAGTAAAGACAGCCGCAGCAGTCTTCTCCGGCCCCTGGTTTACGATGAGCGCCATGTCCGGGTTTCCGCTGACCTTGATGCCTGCAATGACACCACTGGCCACGAACCCCTGAGGTGCACATACGCCGCCTTCGTCACCAGCGACGTTGACGAGACCTTCTTTTTCTTCCTTCATCATGGGGCAACTCCTACCAATGGAAGTCCTGCAGTTTCATTCTGTCCAGTAACCAAATTCATGCACTGAACTGCGGCACCACCGGTGCCCTTTGTCAGATTGTCAATCGCCGAGGTCAGCACCAGACGCTTGGCGCGTTCATCTACCTCAACCTGAATCTGAACCAAGTTAGAGCCAATTACCGACTGCGTCTGCGGCTGCAGCCCTTCGGCCAACACCTGCACAAACGGCTCACCCTTGTAGAACTCGAGGTAGGCCTCCCGTGCGGTTGCCTCCGTCACCCCGTCGACAAGCGGAGCGGTGATGGTGGTGAGAATGCCGCGCGACGTCGGAGCGAGCACCGGCGTGAAGCTGACGGTGAGAGCCTCTGCGTACGGCTTGAGGTTTTGTAGGAACTCTGCGGTGTGGCGGTGCTTGCCCGCAGTGTTGTAGGCGCGGAGATTGCCCATAACCTCGGACCCGAGCAGGGGCACAGCTGCCTTCTTGCCCGCACCGGAGGTACCGGTGACGGAAACAACGGACAGATCCGGCTTGACCAGACCCTTTGCAACTGCCGGCAGTGCCGTAATGGTACCGCCAGTGGGGAAACAACCCGGCACAGCAATACGCTTGGAAGCAGCCACTACTTCCCTGTTGCCCGGCAGCTCCGGAATACCGTAAGTCCAGGTACCGGCGTGCTCCGAGCCGTAGTAGTGCTCCCACTCATCGGCATCCTGCAGGCGGAAATCCGCGCCGCAGTCAATAATCACCGTGTCATCGCCCAACTGCTCTGCAATCGCAGCCGAATGACCGTGGGGCAGGCCGAGGAACACCACGTCATGCCCGGCAAGTGTGTCACCATTAGTCGGCTCAATACGACGATCAGCCAAAGGTGCCACATGAGGCATAATGTCGCCCACACGGGCACCCGCGTTGGATGCTCCCGTTAGTGCGCCGATGGTCAGTTCGCCGGAAAGATACGCCGGGTGCGACAACAGGAGGCGGAGGATCTCTCCTCCTGCGTAACCGGTCGCACCAGCAATGGCAACGGAAATACTCATGCCAAACATTCAACACTTTTATTCACTGCGTTGCAAGATATTCATAGAATTCGTTGCCAAAGTGCTGGAATTCTATCGATGTGACGTGAGTGAATTATGAATATAACGCCGTCGTCGGTACATACATCTGGTTCGCCGAGCCGGCCATTCAATCAGCGCGCCGGATTACTCAACGCCGGACTATTCAACTACGACGCTTGGCTCCTGGCTCATCACGCCATCTGCCCACTGCGCCACCGATGACGTCGTGGTGTAGAGATAGTAACCCGATTCCTCCGGTGCCACGCTGCCATCAAAAGCCACCGCGCCCGAGAACACCGCCGCTAGCTGGCCGTCGATAAAAAGCGGTCCGCCCGAATCGCCTACCTGCAACGCCGCGGGGCGCTCCATGCGCGCCAACACGGAGTCTTCCCGCACGCATTGTTGATACTTCACCGGACACATCGAAGCGGTGACGGTCGCCGACGGCAGCGAGCCATCCGCAACATCGCCGAGCAGCGATCGCCCATAGACCGTGCCTGCCGTTTCTTGCTCCGAAAACGCTTGACGACGTTCCATTGCGGGATACCCCGGAAGAGCTGCGTCGCCCGCAAGGTGAACAAGCGCTACGTCACCGGTGGGCGCAATTTCCCAGCTATCGATAGGAACACGGTGGGAATCCTGACCGAAACCGACCTCTACTTCCCCAGCCTGCTGCGGGACATCACGCACGCAGTGGGCGGCGGTCATTACCCACTGCGGGGCGATTGCAGTTCCCGTGCAAAAGTTTCCGGTATGGGGACTGGTCTGGACCATGATTGACACCACGGAGTCCGCCGCCACACTAGGCGCAGCAGCCTCCCCGCCAACCAGCGCAGCCGCACTCGGCGCGCCGGTGAGCAACAGACCTGCCGTGACAGCAGCTGCAGCCACAGTCGCCGCAGGCTTCGCGCTGCTCACCGCGCGCACTCCAACGCGCTGCTCTCGTGCCTCTGCGCTATTCAGCCTGTTGCCGCGGTGCCGCAAGATGCCAATCATGGGTATCTCTCCCTGTGGTCTCCCCTTTTAGCCACGCAGCTGAGCGCCGTGACGGGTAGTGGCCAGCTCAATGGCCGCCTCGCGAGCCGCGGAAGCTTCCTCTTCCTTCAGCGTACGGTCCGGTGCGCGGAAACGCAGGGAGTACGCCAGTGAACGAACGCCTTCGCCCATCTGCTCGGAACGGTAAACATCGAAGATACGAATGGATTCGAGGAGCTCACCAGCACCCTCCACCAGAGTCTTCTCCACCTCTGCGGCGGAGACCTCATCGCTGACAACAAGCGCGACGTCCTGGTGGACAGCCGGGAACGGGCTGAGTACCGGCGCCGGCAGGTGCTCCGTCACTGGCAGTGCATCGAGATTAATCTCCATCGCGCAGGTGCGCTCCGGCAGACCAGCGTCCTTGCACACCTTCGGGTGCAGCTCACCGGCGTGGCCGACGACCTCGCCGTCGACAAGCAGCTCAGCGCAGCGGCCCGGGTGCCACGGCAGCACCTCAGCGTTACGGATCTCCAGCTCGACGTTGGCAGCGCGGGCAACAATGCGCGCGGCTTCGATGGCGTCGGCGACGGTGTACGCGGCCTCGTCACCCCACGGGCTATCCAGGCGGATACGACCGCAGGCGACAGTGGCGACGTGCAGCGGCTGCTCCGGCAGCGACTCCAGCAGCTCGGCGCGCTCGGCCTCGCTCGGCAGACCCGCGGTAGACGGCATCGGCGAGACACCGTTACCGCGCTCGATGGATACCTGCTCCACACCGTAGAGCGACAGGTCGACCTGGCCGCGAGCAACATTGCGCTTCAGCGATTCAAGCATGGACGGCAGCAGAGTCGTGCCCAGCTGAGCGTGGTCGGACTCCAACGGGTTGATGACCTTGACGGTGTTACGACGCGGGTCATCAGCGTCCAGGCCCCAGACGTCGAAGACATCGTTGGCAATGAACGGTGTCGGCAGAATCTCCAGGTAGCCATTGTGAGCCAGCGCGTGGCCGACGAAGCGGCGACGCAGCTGACGCTCGGTCAGACCGCGACCGGCCGGGGCGATTGGGAGGATAACCGGAATGTCTTCCAGGCCCTCCAGACGTAGGATCTCCTCAACCAGGTCAGCGGACATGGTCAGGTCCGAGCGCCAGGTTGGCGGAGTGACAGCCAGGCGGTCACCGTTGTCGACGACCTCGCAACCGACCTCGCGCAGGCGTCCAATGACGGTCTCACGCGGGTAATCAACGCCCGCAACTTCGCTGGCGCGGTTGACAGCAAAGTCAATAGTCGGCATGGTGGCAACCTCACCGAGCAGGGTGCGACCAGTGTCGATAGTGCCGCCGGCGATGTCAGCGAGCAGCTGGCAGGCCAGATCCAGAGCCGGCTCGACCAGAGCGGTGTCCACGCCGCGCTCGAAACGTCGTGAAGCCTCGGAGCTCAGCTTGTGGCGGCGACCACTGCGGAAGACATGCAGCGGCGACCAGTTGGCGGCCTCGAAGACCACATCGGTGGTGTCGTCGGCGATCTCGGAGGTGAGACCACCCATGATGCCGGCCAGCGACTGAATACCATTGTCGTCGCAGATGACAACGTCTGCCGGGTCGAGCTTGCGGTCCACGTGGTCGAGGGTGGTCAGAGTCTCGCCGGCCTTAGCGTTGCGGATGTGCAGGCCACCAGCGATCTTGGAACCGTCGAAAGCGTGCATCGGCTGACCGAGCAGTAGCATCACATAGTTGGTGACGTCCGTGGCCACGTTGACCGGACGCTGACCAGCCAGCAGCAGGCGGCGACGCATCCACCACGGGGTCTCGGCGTTCGGGTCGATGCCGGTGACTCGGCGCAGACCAAAGCGGCGGGTGTCGGTGTCCTCGTCGATAGTGACGTTCAGGACCTCACCTTCGACCGGCAGCTCGTTGACCTTGGCTGGATCGGCGAAGTCGAGGTTGAAGGCGGAGCAGATCTCGCGGCCCAGACCGCGGGCCGACAGCGCGTAACCGCGGTCCGGGGTGATGTTGACCTCGAACTTCTCGTCATCGAGACCGATGAATTCCTTGGCGCACGAACCCAGCTCAGCTGGGGCCGACGGCAGCGTCAGAATACCGGCGGAGGAATCGGTCATACCCAGCTCAGCTTCGGAGCAGAGCATGCCGTTGGAAATCTTGCCGTAAGTCTTCCGTGCGGAAATCTCGAACCCACCCGGCAGCACGCAGCCCGGCAGTGCGACGATAACAATGGAGCCCTCTTCAAAGTTGCGGGCACCACAGATGATCTCCTGCAGCTCGCCGGTGCCATTGACATCACCGACATTGACCTGACAGAAGCGAATTGGCTTCTTAAAGCCCTCGAGCTCCTCAATGTGGTCGACGCGACCGAAAACCAGCGGCCCCTCGACCTTCTCCAGCGGCTCGTGCCCCTCGGTTTCAAAACCAACGCGGACAAAGCCCTCATCCAACTCGTCCGGGGTAACGGACCAGTCCGGGTTGATGGTGTTCTCTGGGCCGCGAACGATTTCAGTGACCCACGACTGTGGAATGAACATGTAAGTAAAACTCCTATCTGTAGGTCAGTGAATTAGCCGCGGATACCGAACGGCTGCGTGAAGCGGACGTCGCCTTCGACCATGTCGCGCATGTCGGTCAGGCCGTTGCGGAACTGCAGGGTGCGCTCCAGGCCCATGCCGAACGCGAAGCCCGAGTACACCTCCGGGTCAATACCGGAGGCACGCAGCACGTTCGGGTTGACCATGCCGCAGCCACCCCACTCGATCCAGCCTGCGCCGCCCTTCTTATTCGGGAACCAGACGTCAACCTCAGCGGACGGCTCAGTGAACGGGAAGTAGTTGGTGCGCATGCGGGTCTTGGTCTCCGGACCGAACAGCGCCTTTGCCATGTGATCCAGCGTGCCGCGCAGGTGCCCCATGGTCAGCCCCTTGTCCACAGCGAGTCCCTCCACCTGGTGGAAGACCGGGGTGTGGGTGGCGTCGAGCTCATCGGTGCGGAAGGTACGGCCCGGGCAGATAACGTAAATCGGCAGGTCACGTGACTGCAGAGTGCGAACCTGGACCGGCGAGGTGTGCGTACGCAGCACCTGCTTGGATCCTTCCGGCGCAATGTGGAAAGTATCCTGCAGAGTACGAGCCGGGTGATCCGGCAGGAAGTTCAGCGCGTCAAAGTTGAAGTATTCGGCTTCCACCTCTGGGCCCTCGGCGATTTCCCAGCCCATGCCCACGAAGATGTCACCAATCTGCTCGGACAGGATGGTAATTGGGTGCATACCGCCACGCTGGCCCCGCGTGGTGTCCACCGACACGTCGATACGCTCCGCGACCAGACGACGCGCGTTTTCCTCTTCCTCCAGCACTGCAAGACGCTCAGCATAGTGCTTTTCGACGGCTCCGCGAACAACATTTACGCGACGACCAGCATCCTTGCGCTCAGCCTTCGGAATGGAGCCCAGCGCGCGGCGAGCCTGCGGAATGTAGCCTTCATCCCCCAAGTGCTCACGGCGGGCGGCAGAAAGCTCATCCAGGTTGCCGGCAGCATCAAAGGCATCCGTGGCCTTCTGCGCAGCCGCCTGGAGGGCGTCCTCGGAAAGATCGATAGGATTTGGCGAATCGCTCACGTGTCAACCACTTCTATATAGGACTATCAGTTCTTGTGATGGAACAATCATAGTCGAGGATAACTGCACACGTGCATGCACCTCACCATCGAGGTTTCCTACTTACCCCGGACTGTCTCCCACAGGCACATGGCCGCTGCGGTGGCGAGGTTCAACGACTCTGCCTCGCCCTTAATCGGGATGGACACATTTGCCCCCGCCGAGGCCGTAATCTCCTCCAACAGGCCATGGGCTTCGTTGCCGAAAAGCCAGGCGACGGGACCGTCGGGAAGCGTATCAACGCCGAGCGTGAGAGCGCCATCCATCGCCGTGGCGAGGGTGGTAAAGCCCGCTTCCCTAACTTTCTCCATAACGACGTCAATATCGCGCTCGCGTGCGACAGGGGTATGAAAAACAGAACCTGCCGAGGAACGCACGGCCTTAGAATTCAACGGGTCAACCGAATCGCCAGCAAGGATAACCGCGCCAGCGCCGAGAGCATCAGTCATACGCACAATCGTGCCGACATTACCCGGGTCATTGCACTCCACCGGAATCACCAAACAGCCGGACTGCTTTCCAACCTCAATGGCCTCTTCCAACGAAGTGGACACCGCATTGGTGTCGCAGACGGCGAAGAGTCCGGTGGTGGTGACAGTTTCGCTCAAAGAGCGGGCGGCGGAGTCGTCGATAAGCGAAACAGACTTACGCTGCGTCCCAGATTCGAGATACCCCGTGAGCAGCTCACGGAACTGCTCGGCGGCGGCTGCCGTGACGAAAACTTCCACGACAGCCTCTGCGCGGATAGCTGCATCGACGGAATTGAAGCCCTCAATGAGGAAGCGACCGGTCTTCTTCCGCTTGGCCGCACGGTGGAGCTGAATAGCCGCCGAGACTCGCGGAGTGCGAGGAGTAAACGGCTCGTCATTGAAGTACAGCGCAGAGTTCATAGTGATTAATCCTAGTGATGCGGCTCGAGATTCGTAACCGCCAGTGCGAACACGAAAAACCACCGCCGGGGTTATTCATAAACCCAATCGACGGTGGTTTTTCAAAGATGTTGGCAGGCGCACTGCCAGTAAGCAGACGCTCGCCGACGCTACGTACGAGTTACCTCGTAGCTGCTTTATTTAGCAGCAGGAGCGTTGACGTCCTCCGGCAGAGCGTCCTTAGCGACCTTGACCAGAGCAGCGAATGCCTGCGGGTCGTTGACAGCCAGCTCAGCCAGGTTCTTACGGTCAACCTCAACGCCAGCCAGGTTTAGGCCCTGGACGAAGCGGTTGTAGGTGATGTCGTTAGCGCGGGCAGCAGCGTTGATGCGCTGAATCCACAGACGACGGAACTGACCCTTACGGTGGCGGCGATCGCGGAACTCGTAGGTCTTGGAGTGGAGCATCTGCTCCTTGGCCTTGCGGTACAGGCGGGAGCGCTGACCACGGTAGCCCTTTGCGGAATCGAGAACTTCGCGACGCTTCTTCTTAGCGTTAACAGACCGCTTCACACGTGCCACGGTGATACTTCCTTTTCGTTGTCTTTAAGAACTAGTGAAATTAAGAGGGCGATTGCCCTGGGACGAGGCTTGAAAAATTAAGCCTTGCCCAGCAGACGCTTGACGCGCTTGACGTCCGACTTAGCAACGTCCGTGGTGCCCTTCAGGCGACGGGTACGAGTGGACGGCTTGCCCTCCAGGAGGTGGCGGCGGTTAGCCTGCTCGCGGCGCAGCTTGCCGGAACCGGTAACCTTGATGCGCTTTGCGGTGCCCTTGTGGGTCTTCTGCTTCATGTTAAAACTCTCCCCTACCGATCTTTGACGCTCGTGGCGCAAAGATCTCGTTTACAACCATTTCTGGTCAGGTCGGTTACTTCTTACCCTTATTCCGAACCGGCCCCAGGACCATAGTCATGTTGCGACCGTCCTGCTTCGGGCGAGACTCGACAATGCCGTACTCTTCGACATCGGCGGCCAGACGCTCCAACAGGCGGAATCCCAGTTCTGGACGAGACTGTTCGCGGCCACGGAACATAATCGTGACCTTGACCTTCGAACCCTTTTCCAAGAAACGAACAACGTTGTTCTTCTTGGTTTCGTAGTCGTGGTCATCAATCTTCGGACGGAACTTCTGCTCCTTGACCACAGTCTGCTGCTGGTTCTTTCGAGCCTCGCGTGCCTTCTGGGCTTGTTCGTACTTGAACTTGCCGTAGTCCATAATCTTGGCGACCGGCGGCTTTGCTCGCGGAGCAACCTCAACCAGATCAAGGTCTGCTTCGTAAGCGAGCTTGAGTGCGTCACCGGTGCGGACAACGCCCACCTGCTCACCATTCGGTCCTACAAGGCGGACTTCCGGTACTCGAATATCCTCGTTAATACGAGCTTCAGCGCTGATGTGGCCTCCTAGGTTGAACCTGAACAATCTTCGTTTCAAACCGCGATAGCAAGCGGGAAAGGAAGAAAAGCCACGCGTCTACAGCGGATTACTACACACTGTATAAGGACGCCTTCCAATCGTGCGATGTGACATCACCGATTAGGGTGGACCCCGGCGCTACCGTAATTCTTTGGCGCACCTAGGGTGGGACTTAAATCCTCTTCGCTGCCGAATGCAACTAAATACTCCCCGAAGGCAGCAAGCATCGCATTCTGGCGGTCGTAGACGAGATGTTAACACAGCTGTTCTCGCATACCAAAACCGGCTCTCACTCCGGGTTATTCACCATCGGCACCCCGGCGCGAAACCGAGCGCTAAAAAGTGCAATCCGAATTGTAATCAGATTGGTAGATTCTCTCCATAGTTTTTAGGCCAAAACCGATTAAAGTCGTCACCATGAATACTGGCTCCAACGGCTTTGGCCCTAAAGCCGAGAACACCAATCCTAATCAGCATTCCGCCCGATACGGCAAGCCACCGACCGGCGATTTTGTCCTGACCGGCGACTCCGTCTCAGAGCTTTCCCATGCTCTGGCAGATTTGGAGGCTAGCTCGCTTCGGCTGGCTCAGCTCACCCGTACTTGGCAGGTACGCCTCTCGCAGGCAAGCGAGCAGGCGCCGGCCGTACCGCACGCGCCTCACACTACGGGAGCGGAATCTGCGCCGGTACCTCAAGCGCCGCCCCATGCTGCACCTCAAGGGGCACATCAACACAATCCGCAACCGCCGCCAGCGCCCAGTCCGCCACTAGAGCAGGCACCTCCTCCCCGTTGGGAACCGCAGGCTGAGCAGACGCTCGCCACACCGCAGTATCCCCAGCAGTCTCAGCAGATACAGGTGCCACCACCGCCAACACAAGCGGACTGGCGGAATCAACCAGCTCCCCTGCCACAGAGCGACGCAGCTGCGCAGCCGATGTTTGGCTTCCCCTCTGCCCACCAATGGCGGCGGGATTCGAAGTCGCCGCAGTCTTCTCCCTCGCCACAGTCTTCTCCCACAGACTCCACCCCGCCACCGAAGCTGCCAGAGGCACCGCGTGAACCTCGCGAGCCCTGGTGGCGCAACGAGAAGGCAATCATCAGAATCATCGCCATCTTCGGCGGTCTCATCACCGCTGCCGGTATCGCATTTTTCGTCGCGGTCGCAATCCAATCCGGCCTGATCGGACCGGCCGGTCGTGTGGTCCTGGCTTACTTGTTGGCCGCCGTGCTCGCGGTCGCAGCTGTGCGAGCGCACCGTCGTCAAGCACCGCCTGCTGGCGTGACGGCGTTGATTGCGACATCACTAGCCGCTGCGCACCTGACAACGATGTCGATGTCCTACCTCCTCGACTGGATTCCGGTGGCGGCGACGCTGGTCATTATGTTGCCTTTCGCTGCAGTCGGTCTATACGGCGCGCGGTGGACGAAGTCGAGTGCAACCGCGGCGTGGACAATCACAATCAACACCGGATTAATGCTGTGGGCGACGATCGGCCTCGACTTCCACGCCCGCCCGCTGAGCTCCTCGCTCGCGCAAATCACCCTTCAACTGATGGTCATCGCCGCTATCGTCTGCCTCCTGAACGTCCCCTTCCGGAAGTACGTAGTCGCATTCCTGCTCGGCGCAAACGTTCTCATCGGCGTAATCACGACCAACAATGCACTGGTGATGCCCGCAATCGCCGCACTCACCATTGCCCTTTTCGTGTTTGCCCAGTTCGGCCCGCTGGCGATGGCTCGCCAACTCACTCCCGAGCTTGACGACGAGCCTTCGGAAACCAGCACCTGGGAAGACGATCTGGTCACCATCACGTCAGTAGTTGCCTTCTCGACTCCGGTTGTAGCTGCAGTCCCAACGGTCAACGCCACACAGTCCACCTCCAGCCTCTGGTTGCTGTTCTACGGCGGATTCGTGCTGTTCATCGCAATTGCTGCAGTATTCCTTTGGAACCGTGCCATCTTCCGCTATCTCGCACCATTGGCCTTGGCCACGGCAATTCTGCCCTGGCTAGCGCTCGCGGTGGCGGGCCCGGAAAGGAGCTCAGGAGCCGATACTGGAACCCACGCTTGGGGTCTCATCCCAATCTCCATCGGTGCCGCGCTCTTTGTCTGGGCGCTGGCCACAGCACCGAAGCACGGCGCAATTGGCGCACGACTACAGGCTCCTGAACCAACCCGGGATGCCGTCGCACCATATACAAAGATTGCGGCACTGACCTGGCTGCTCGGCGCAACGGTAGTACACCTCTACATCCTGCCCGCAGCGTTGAATGCCGGTGCTGCAGCTGATTACTCGGCAACGTGGGCAGAAATGCTTTCGCTGTTGTTCCTGCTGTGCGCCGACGTCGGCCTGGCCGTGACGGCAGCGAGGTCGCAGCTACCGCCAGCTTTTGCACTGATTGGCCTGGCTGCACTGGGTATGCCATTTATCGTGCTGCTCACGACTATTGGCGTGAGCTTCAACGTCGCACACATGTTGCTGAGTATTTTCTGGGCCACGATTGCCGGCATGCTGGTGCTATCGAAGAGGTTCCACCACATTCCGGCGCGACTGGCAGCGGGTTTGACGATTGCGGCGCTGTCTATCGTCAAGCTGATCTTCTACGACATGGCAACGCTCGATGGCGTTATCCGCGCCTTGGCGTTCCTCGGCTGTGGTCTGATTCTGCTGGCCATGGCGGTCTCCGGGGCGAAGCAGAAGAGTGCCGAGGAGCCGGCGGCACCGGAGCGTGACGGCACCGCCAGCGATACTGACGCTGCCGGCGCTGCTGCCGACGCTGCCGGTGCGAGCGGCGCAGCAGATGCCGACCCCGCTGCTGACAGAATGGAAGGCATCACCCGCACCGACGGTCCTGGAATTTCCGACGGAAACGAGCCGACTACCTAAGCTACTTAAGCAGCGGCTTCAGGTACTGCCCGGTGTGGGAGCCGGAACAGTTCGCGACATCCTCCGGCGTGCCCTCTACAACCACGGTGCCACCGCCGGAGCCGCCTTCCGGCCCCATGTCGATGATCCAATCCGCAGACTTGATGACATCCAAATTGTGCTCAATGACAATGACGGTGTTGCCCTTGTCCACCAGGCCCTGCAACACCAACATGAGCTTGCGGATGTCCTCAAAATGCAGCCCCGTGGTCGGCTCATCCAAGATGTAGACCGTCCGGCCATTGGAGCGCTTCTGCAGCTCACTGGCCAACTTCACGCGCTGAGCCTCACCACCCGAGAGCGTGGTTGCCGCCTGCCCGAGACGGACATAGCCCAGGCCGACGTCGACAAGCGTATTGAGATAACGCGCAATCGACTGAATCGGCTCGAAGAACTCCGCTGCCTCGGAGATGGGCATGTCCAGAACCTCAGCGATGGTCTTGCCCTTGTAACGAACCTCCAGCGTTTCGCGGTTGTAGCGCGCGCCGTGGCAAACCTCGCAAGGCACATAGACGTCCGGCAGGAAGTTCATCTCAATCTTGATGGTGCCGTCGCCCTTACACGCCTCACAGCGGCCGCCCTTGACGTTGAAGCTGAATCGACCGGGCTTATAGCCACGAACCTTGGCCTCTTGCGTCTCGGCGAAGAGGTTGCGGATCTTGTCGAACACACCGGTGTACGTCGCTGGGTTGGAACGCGGGGTGCGACCAATCGGCGACTGATCAACTTGCACCAGCTTGTCCAGCTGATCCAACCCCTCCACGCGGCTGTGTCGACCCGGCACCTGACGAGCACCGTTGAGCTCGTTGCTCATCACCTTGGCCAGGATTTCGTTGACCAAGGTGGACTTGCCGGACCCGGAAACACCCGTAACGCAGGTCAACACGCCGAGGGGGAACTTCACGTCAATCTTCTTCAGGTTGTTTTCGCG
Organism: Corynebacterium sp. HMSC075F02; assembly: GCF_001838335.1. Lineage (NCBI taxonomy): Bacteria > Bacillati > Actinomycetota > Actinomycetes > Mycobacteriales > Corynebacteriaceae > Corynebacterium > Corynebacterium sp. HMSC075F02. Next base: position 25,954 of record NZ_KV836302.1, read on the forward strand.
AGCGCCCTTGACCGTCACCATGCGCGACTTATCAATCGCACGACGGTTCTCCGGCACCGCCAATACCCGACGACCCGAGAGATACGCACCTGTCAGTGATTCCTCGCAGTCAACGATGCCAGACGGTTCACCCTGGTAGACGATTTGTCCACCGTATTCACCGGCCTTTGGCCCAATGTCGACCAGCCAATCGGCCTCGCGAATCGTGTCCTCATCATGCTCGACCACAATCAGGGTATTGCCCAGGTCTCGCAGGTTTTTCAGAGTCTTGATTAGACGGTTGTTATCACGCTGGTGAAGACCAATCGAGGGCTCATCCAAGACGTAGAGCACGCCAGCGAGCCCCGAACCAATCTGTGTGGCCAGACGAATTCGCTGCGCTTCACCACCGGACAGCGTGCCTGCCGAACGAGACAGGGACAGATAATCCAGGCCAACGTCAAGCAGGAATTTCAGACGAGCCTGCACCTCACGCAGAACACGCCCGGCAATCATTTCCTCGCGCTTGCCCAGAGTCAGCGAATTCAGGAATGCCGAGCCATCGTGAACCGATAGCTCTGTCAGCTCGGCAATATTCTTCTGCCCGAACTCCGCCGAATCCAACGTCACCGAAAGAATCTCCGGACGCAAACGAGTACCGCTACATGCCGGGCACGGCACCTCACGCATGTACCCCTGGAAACGCTCCTTCTGAGAGTCGCTCTCCGCCTGTGACAGCTTGCGGTGCAGGTACGGCATCACGCCTTCGAAAGGTGCGGTGTACTGGCGAGTACGGCCGTAGCGATTGCGGTAACGCACCGTGACCTTGTGGCTGGAACCATGCAGCAGGGCCTTGCGCTGCGGCGCTGTGAGGTCTTCGAAAGGCGTGGTCGGGTCGAAGCTCATCTCGGTGGCGAGGCCTTCAACCAGCTTTTCAAAGTACTTCTTGTTCAGCGTCTGCCGCCACGGCGCAATCGCCTCAATCGTCGGCAGCGACGGATCTGGAATCACCAGGTCCGTGTCCACCTCCAGCTTGGTACCGATACCGTCACACTCCGGGCACGCACCATACGGCGAGTTAAAGGAAAACGACCGTGGCTCCAACTCATCGATAGCAATACGGTGCCCATTCGGGCAGGCCATCTTCTCCGAGAACCGCTGGGTTCGACGCGGGTCGTCCGCCTCTAGCCCGACGGCGTCGATGACCACGACGCCGTCGGCAAGCAGAAGCGCCGTTTCGACGGAATCGGTGAGCCTGCGCTGCTGCGACTCCTTCACCTGGAGACGGTCAATGACCACGTCAATGTCATGCTTGACCTGCTTCTTCAGCTTCGGCGGATCCGTTAGACGGTGCATTTCACCATCGACGATGACACGCGCGTAGCCCTCGGATGCGAGGCGTTCAAACAGGTCGACGAATTCACCCTTGCGCGTGCGCACGACGGGTGCGAGGACCTGGAATTTGGTGCCCTCCGGCATTTCCATGACCTGATCGACGATCTGCTGTGGAGTCTGTGAGGAGATTACTTCCCCACAGGTCGGACAGTGCGGAGTACCGGTGCGCGCGTAGAGAAGACGCAGGTAGTCATACACTTCAGTGATGGTTCCGACGGTCGAGCGCGGGTTGCGGTTCGTCGACTTCTGGTCGATCGACACCGCCGGCGAGAGCCCCTCAATCATCTCTACATCGGGCTTTTCCATCTGCCCCAGGAACATGCGCGCATAGGAGCTCAGCGACTCCACGTAACGGCGCTGGCCCTCGGCGAAAATTGTGTCAAATGCCAGTGACGATTTACCCGACCCCGACAGACCTGTGAAAACCACCATCTTGTCTCTGGGCAAATCGATGTCAACACCCTGCAGGTTATGCTCGCGGGCGCCTCTGACCACTAGACGTTCAGCCACAGTGGGAAACCTCAATTCGTCGACGATTCACTGCCGACTAGTCTACAGTCCATAACCAATTTTTCGCACATGTGTTCAGAGACTCGTGGTTACGTTGCGCTCCTAGCGCGCCGACAGACACCTCATTACCCTGGGGCGCATGAACGACGACATTACAATCAGCCCTTACTCCAACTCGCCGAGAACGCGCGGCGTTGAGCGCATTGACTACGGCAATGTCACTATTTATAAGACCTCCGTCGGATCGATGGACAACAACGTCTACCTTTTGGTCGACTCCCGCGAGCCCGACAATTCCCTACTTATCGACGCCGCCACCGACGCCGACCATCTAATCCGCCTGGTTGAGCACGTCGGCGCGCAGGTCCGCACGATTGTCACCACGCACTCCCACGGCGATCACGTTCAGGCGCTCGGCGAGCTCCTGCAGTCATTCCCGGCCCGCCACATCACGTCCAGCCTCGACGCTGCCGACATTCCCGAGCCCGCCGACCAGCAGCTCGACGGCGGCGAGACCATCACGTTCGGCGAGGACATCACGCTGCCCACGTTCATCCTTCGCGGACACACCAAGGGCGGCCTCTGCCTCGACCTGTCCGCCAAGGAAGCCGGCGCGCTTTCCGACGACACCCCGTCACACCACCTCTTCGTCGGTGACAGCATCTTCCCAGGCGGTGTCGGCAAAACGTACTCGCCCGAGGATTTCACGCAGCTTATCGACGATGTCGAGAGCCGTGTCTTCCGCGTCTACCCCGCCGACTCGGTGATTCACCCCGGCCACGGCAAAGACACCACAGTTGGTGTCGAGAGCCCCGAGGTCGAGAACTGGCGCCAGCGTGGTTGGTAGCGCTGGATGAGCGTGGTCGGTAGTGCTGGATGGTGCCGCAGCTTCTGAAAAACTTGTCATTCCCGCGACATAAATAGGCCGGGCTGCGTAGGATTAATAGTGAATTACAGCGACCAGATGGCCAAAAACACGGTTTCACCTGGACGACAAAGGAGATGGAATTTAGATGATTCGCAAGTTTGCCCGACCAATGCTGGCCTCGGTTTTCGTTGCCGACGGTGTCGACACGCTGATGAACCAGAAGGATCATGAAGAGGGCGCACGCGACCTGATTGCCCGCGTCCGCTCCGTAACCCCGAACCAGTACAACAAGTACGTGCCAAATAGCGAGAAGCTGGTTGTCCAGGTCGTCGCTGGCACCAAGGTTGCTGCGGGTTCCCTCTACGCTCTGGGTAAGGCCCCACGCCTGTCCGCCACCGCTCTGGTCGCTGCACAAGTTCCGACGATGCTCGCTCGCCACGCATTCTGGGAAACCCAGGATTCGAAGGAGAAGGCGGCTCGCCGCACTGGTTTCCTGACCGACATCGGTTTGCTGGGCGGCCTCTTCCTGGCTACTGCTGACACCGACGGCAAGCCGGGTGTCGCTTGGCGCGCTGAGAAGGCAGGCAAGCAGCTGAACAAGAAGGTTCAGGCTGCCCTGCCGACCAAGTCTGAAACCGAGCAGCGCACTGAGGAAATCAGCGCAGCCTTCGCTTCCGCCGGCGAGAACGTCCGCGAAAAGGCCGGCCTGCTCCGCGACCGCGCTTCTGAGGCCACCGATGGCGCTCGTGAATACGTCGAGGACAACAAGGACGGCTGGCGCGCGCAGCTCACCGACGCCTTCGACACCGCTAAGAGCTACGTCGAGGACAACAAGGACGACTGGATTGCCAAGGCCACCGAGCTCGCTGAGGACGCGCGCGACTATGCCGAGGACCTGGGCAAGGATCTCAAGAAGGACACTCGCAAGCAGCGCAAGGAACTGCGCAAGCGCGCAGCCAAGGCTTCCAAGGAGGCCAAGAAGTCCGCAAAGAAGGCGCAGAAGCGCCTGCAGTAAGTTTGCTGCCGCAGTTAAAGCGGTATACTTAAACGCTCCCCACGCCACTACGCGTGCGGGAGCGTTTTCATATTTTTATATTCATTCAGCACATCAGTTAGCACTAATTTTGCGATTCGTTGAGGAGACCAGGTTGGCGTCGCGCGCATCCGAGCCCGGGCAGGACCAGACAGGCCGCATTGGCCACACTGGCCAGGCAGGTCTGCCGGACCAGGCAAGTTCAGCACCACAGCGAGAAGAAGAAAGCATCCTCGCTGCCGAACAGGCCTACGTCGACCGTGCGTTCAGCTTCCTCGACCGGGCACGCGAGCGCGACCAAGAGTACCTGCGCCAGGTCATGCTCATCGACGACCCAGACCCGCAAGCCCGCGTGGAACGCGAGGTGGAATACCACCGACTACAGGCTAATCTGGACCGCTACCGCTCAGCCGAGATCGGCCTGGTCTTTGGTCGAATCGATATCGATGACACAGACCCCGACAATCCTTTGTCAGAGGAAGGGCCGGGGGCGACCGTCGATAAGCGATACATCGGGCGAATCGGCCTGTCCGATGAAGACGACGACTACCGCACGGTCATCATGGATTGGCGTGCCGACGGCGCGCGCCCGTTTTACCTGGCCACGACCGCGCATCCCGAGGGAGTCAGTCTGCGTCGACACCTGCGCACTCACGGCCGGAAGGTCCGCAGCATTGACGACGAATGGCTCTCCGGCGAGGAAGCCGACAGCGCACACGAGACCGAAGTTGAAGCGGGCGTCGGTGGCGAATCGGTGCTGCGGGAGGTCATGAATCAAGCGCGCACCGGCCATATGCGCGGCATTGTGGAGACCATTCAGCGCGAGCAGGACCTCATCATCCGCGACTCCACCCGCGGCACCCTGGTCGTCCAGGGCGGTCCCGGCACAGGCAAGACGGCAGTGGCGCTGCATCGCGTCGCATGGCTTCTCTACACCTACCGCGATCAACTGGCGAAAACCGGTGTCCTCATCATCGGCCCGAACACAACCTTCCTCGACTACATCTCGCGCGTGCTGCCGAGCCTCGGCGAAACGGGCGTGGTACTGACCACCATTGCCGATCTCTACCCCGGCGTGCGCGGTTCCAACGCGCTTATCGACGGACACAACCCCGAACCCCTGGTTGCGCAGGAAGTTAAGGGCTCGATTGAGATGCTCACTATCCTGCGCGAAGCCGTGCGGGCCTACCAGGAGCTCCCCGCGGAACCTCTTGAAGTCCGGAACGACAACATCACCCTGACGATCACACCTGACATGGTGAAAGCTGCACGCACGCGTGCGCGGCGGACTCGGAAACCCCACAATCTGGCCCGGCCGATTTTCCGCGATCACGTGGTGGAGCTCCTGGCCGCGCAGATGGCCGAGGTCATCGGTGCCGATCCGCTGGGCGGCGAAAACCTCCTGTCCGTGACCGACATTGCCGATCTACGCGACGAAATCGACGAATCCGGAGCAGTTGCCGACATCCTCGATGAGCTGTGGCCTGCGCTTACGCCCGAGCGGGTGCTGTCGGAGCTGCTGAGCTCTCGCGAGGCCATCGACTACGCCGCCACCGATTACGACGAGCTGACGCGCGAGGCTCTCTACCGGCCGGAAGGCACCGACTGGATGCCTTCCGACGCCCCGCTTCTCGACGAGCTGGCGGAACTCCTCGGCCCAGTTGGTGACGCGGAGGCCGATGAAGAGGATTGGCAGGCCCGCGTCGAGGAAGCGCAGGGCGCGTTGGATACCCTGTCCAGTTCTGCGTCCCAGGATCTTGACGACGGCTTCGAGGCCGAGATCTTGTCAGCGTATGACGTCATCGATGCCGAGGCACTGGCCGAACGCCACCGTGAGCGCGACCTGCGATCCACCGCCGAGCGGGCGGCGGCGGATCGCCTGTGGGCCTACGGCCATGTCATCGTCGACGAGGCTCAGGAACTCTCCGCGATGGCCTGGCGAATGCTGCGCCGCCGCAGCCCCAACGGCTGGATGACCCTCGTCGGCGACGTGGCCCAGACGGGCTCCCCCGCAGGTGCCGCGACCTGGGATGATGTGCTGGAACCCATCATCGGCTCGAGGTGGCATCTCCACGAGCTGACCGTCAACTACCGCACCCCAGCTGAGGTGATGGAGGTCGCCGCCAGCGTCCTGGCCGAGATTGATCCGGAGCTGGAGGCACCGCAGTCGATCCGCGCGACCGGCCGCAAGCCTGTCCAGGCTCGCACCGTGACGGAGGCTCTGGCGCATGTGGAGCAGGTTGCGCAGCCGGACCGCCTGGTCGCTGTGATCGCGCCCGCCGAGTTGCTCGAAGCCACACGCGCGGAGGTGCGGGATTTTCTCGGTGGTGGAGCTGGTGCCGCTAATACTGCCGACGCGACTAGCTCCGATGCCACACCTGCTACTCGCCCCAGCAAACTCACCAACTGCGCGGTCTACGACATCACGACCTCAAAAGGCCTGGAATTCGACGAGGTCATCGTCGTTGCGCCCGACCAGATTGTGGCGCAATCCCCACAGGGGCTACAGGACCTGTACGTTGCACTGACTCGTGCGACCCAGGGGCTAATTGTTGTGGCGCCTCAGCAGTCGGGCGTTTTGCCGGAGCTGCAGTGGTTAGAATGACGAGGATAGTGCCGTACAGAATGAGTGAGACATTATGTCCCAAAACTATCTACCTCAGCTAGCTGAACTTCGCGCACGCCGTCTCATTGCCCAGGGGTTAGCTGCAAGTCAAGCACGCAGCGATTGGAATACAAACCTCAAGTCGCCTGCATTATCAGCAACGCATGGCATGGTTGCTCTGCAAGGGCAGAATTATTCGAACGGTGTTGATGCCATCGCCTTGCGCAGTGGCAGCACCACCGACGATGTTTTAGCAGCCATTTCTTCTTACGACATCGTTCGCTGTTGGTCGCAACGAGGCACCCTGCACTTTGTTTCAGCGCAAGACGCGGGAGCAATTATGAGGTTGACGAATCCGCGCATCGAAAAGGCAGCAGCAAGACGTCGTACGACACTCGGGCTTTCTCAAGATGATGTGCAGACCGCAAGGGCAGCATTTCATTCCGAATTGCGCTCACGTGGCCTGTCCGACCCGCTGACTCGGACTGAAGCCTATGAGGTTTTCGCAGATCATGGAATAGACCCCACGGAACAAAGAGGTCCTCACCTACTGCGCACATTCGGCGGCGAAGGCGCTGTCGTCCAAGGGCCACGAAGAGGATCCGAAGATACCTTCGTCCTGCTTGCCGACGTAACGTCCAAAGACGGCCTCTCAGCAAATACCACAGAGGGCTCCAGCACAGAACACTCAGCTGAATCCACGCTGGCCGACATTGCCTGGCGCTATGTTAATTCCCGCGGACCTATCTGTGTAGCTGACTTCGCGTGGTGGCTGGGGCTGACGAAAACTCAAGCGAAAAAGGCCCTTAAGCTTATCGATCACTTAATAGTTCCTTTCTCCCTCGATTCCTCTGCCTCTCCGGACGCGCCAACTGACACAGAATTCATCGGTGAAAATCTCGCGCAAAATGAGTACTTCATGCCGACATGGCAGCAGAACGTAACTGAAGCCGAGCTTGAAGCCGCGCTTTCACTGACGCTTCGACTGCCCGCTTTTGACGAGTACCTCATGGGCTATGGCAGCCGTACCGAAGTTCTTCCTGAATCCCTTCGCAATCAGGTCTTAACTAGAAATGGAATTAGCTGGCCTTTTGTAGTTGAAGAAGGAGTTATCACCGGCCGGCAATAGAAAAACCGGCACCTCAGCTCAGAGGCGCCGGTTTAAAGCGAAATCTAAATTCTTAGCTCACCGTTTTGTTAGCTCACGGTTTTATTAGCTCACAGTGTGAACGATCATGACATCACAGTCCGACTGACGAGCAACATCAGCCGGCACGGAGCCCAGCAGACGACCAGTCAGCGAGTTAATACCGCGGTTACCAACCACCAGCAGGTCAGCGCGACGGTCGGTGACCAGGGACATCAGAGCCTCAACCGGGGAGCCGGAGCGAATCTCGGTCTCAACCTTGGTCGCGCCGACGGCCTCTGCGGCCTCCTTAGCAGCAGCCAGGTTCTTCTGAGCCGGGTCATCACCGAGAACCTGAACCGAATCCTGGCGCAGGGTCTTGGACGCATCCTCTGCAGTCTCGTAGTAAGCGCAGCCGATAACCAGGGTCGCATCGAAAGCAGCAGCAATCGAAGCAGCGCGCTCTACTGCGAGCAGCGACGACTTAGAACCATCCGTGCCGACAACAATGGTCTTGTAATCACTCATGAAAACTATCCCTCACTGTGGAAGTTGCATTAAAACAGTTCATCGTGCGTAACGCCGTCATTGCCCCGAACCCACTGGCCAGAGGCACTTTCGCGAATACACTGTTTTACTTCCCACAACAGTAGCAAAAAACTACTCGACACCGGCCTCAATCATCCCCTTAAGTTCCTTCTTGAGGTCGAAAATCTCATCGCGCAAGCGCCCCGCGAGCTCGAACTTCAACTCTCGCGCAGCCGCGGCCATCTGCTCCGACAAATCCGCGATGAGCGCCTCGAGCTCCGCCCTCGGCATCTGCTTACCGCTAGCACCATCGGCCGCGCCCGAGCCGTCGGCACGCGAGAGCAGTGCATCAGCGGCCGCACCGGTCTTGCCTTCGTAATCGGTGTCAGCGTTGTCGTAGACCTGATCCAGAATGTCCGCGATCTTCTTGCGCAGCGGCTGCGGATCGATGCCATGCTCAGTGTTGTAAGCAATCTGCTTTTCGCGGCGGCGCTCCGTCTCGTCGATGGCGAACCGCATGGAATCGGTGATCTTGTCGGCGTACATGTGCACCTCGCCGGAGACGTTTCGCGCGGCACGACCAATCGTCTGAATCAACGAGCGCTCCGAACGCAGGAACCCCTCCTTGTCGGCGTCGAGGATTGCCACCAGCGAAACCTCGGGCAAGTCCAGCCCCTCGCGCAGCAGGTTAATACCGACCAGCACGTCGTACTCGCCGAGACGCAACTGCCGCAGCAACTCAACGCGCTTGAGCGTATCAACATCCGAGTGCATGTACCGCACCTGCACACCATTTTCGAGCAGGTAGTCGGTCAGATCCTCCGCCATCTTCTTCGTCAGGGTGGTCACAAGAACGCGCTCGTCACGCTCGGTGCGCTTTCGGATCTCGCCGATCAAATCATCGATCTGCCCCTCAGTAGGCTTAACGACGATCTTGGGGTCCACCAGCCCAGTCGGACGAATAACCTGCTCCACATACTCGCCACCGGTCTTTTCGAGCTCATAGTCACCCGGCGTTGCGGACATAAACACGACCTGGCCCACTCGGGCATCGAATTCGTCGAACGTCAGCGGGCGGTTATCCAACGCCGATGGGAGGCGGAAACCGAAGTCGACGAGGTTGCGCTTACGGGAGGCATCGCCCTCGAACATGCCGCCAATCTGCGGCACGGTGACGTGCGACTCATCGATGATGGTGAGGAAGTCCTCCGGGAAATAGTCGATGAGTGTCGCGGGGGCCGAGCCCGGCGCGCGACCATCGATGTGGCGCGAGTAGTTCTCGATGCCGGAGCAGAAGCCGACCTGTTCAATCATTTCGAGGTCGTACTCCGTGCGCATGCGCAGACGCTGTGCTTCCAGCAACTTGCCCCGGTTTTCCAGATCCGCCAGGCGTTCGGCGAGTTCGGCCTTGATGTCCGCGACGGCGCGTTCCATGCGCTCCGGGCCGGCGACGTAGTGCGTAGCTGGGAAGATGCGCAGCTCCGGGACTTGGTCGATGACGTCGCCTGTGACTGGATTGAGGTAGTACAGCGAATCAATCTCGTCGCCGAAGAACTCCACCCGCACGGCCTTTTCTTCGTAGGCCGGGATGATGTCGACCACGTCACCTTTTACTCGGAAGGTGCCGCGGGTAAAGGCGATGTCATTGCGGGCGTACTGAATGTCCACCAAAAGGCGCAGGAACTGGTCGCGGTCGACTTCCTCGCCCTCCTTCAGCCACACCGAACGGTCGAGGTAGGACTGCGGGGTACCCAGGCCATAGATGCAAGAAACAGAGCTGACGACGACTACGTCGCGACGCGACAGCAGCGCTGAAGTAGCCGAGTGGCGCAGGCGCTCCACGTCCTCGTTGATGGAGGAATCCTTTTCAATATAGGTATCGGTCTGCGCGATGTAGGCCTCGGGTTGGTAGTAGTCGTAGTACGAAACGAAGTACTCGACCGCGTTGTTTGGCAGCAGGCTGCGGAGCTCATTGGCCAGCTGGGCCGCAAGCGTCTTGTTCGGTGCCATGACGAGGGTTGGCCGCTGCACCTTTTCGATCAACCACGCTGCGGTGGCTGACTTACCGGTGCCCGTGGCACCCATCAGGACTACCTCGCGCTCGCCTCTATCTAGGCGCTCCGACAGTTCCGCGATTGCCTGCGGCTGGTCGCCCGAGGGCTCGAACTCGCTGATGACCTCGAAGTTTCCCTCAGCGCGCTCGACTTCACCGACGGGACGGAACTCCGAGTGCGCGAGGACGGGTTGCTCTGCTGCAAATGCCATAGTTCCCAGCGTAGCGAAGGCTGTCTTGAAAGCGGCTGGTTACGTTACTTCCTGGGGCTTTGGGCTGTCCAGGGCTGGGGCCCAGGGGCTTAGGAGCGGCTGTCGAGTTCCGGACCAACATTAAAATCGGCACAGATTTGGACAAGGCTGGCATAAAGTCGCTGCCAGGCCAGCAAAGGCGGGTTCCGCTTCACCAGCTGGCCCTTAGTGCGCATGGACTGACTCCTGGTGAAGCGCAAGCCGTCTTATCGATGGTCCGCGGCTGCGGCTGCGAGGCTGCAAGGCTGCAAGGCTGCGGGAGGCCTGGGTTATCCACACCCTGAAAGTTGTCCACAGATTGGACGTGGAGCCTCTCTCACAGAAAATCCCCTGGGCCGAAAAAGCTTAGAGTCCCGACCATGGGAAGTTTCACCACGGCCGAGTTGCGTGCACTCGGCATCGGAGAGAAAAAGACCAGAGCCCTCCTACAACAAGGCAGGCTAATTAAATTGGTACGTGGCCTCTACATTGACGACCACTCTCCCGCCTCAGTCGCCCGAGCAATCACGGGGCATTACAAAAGCATTGCGCTAACCGGTAAAAGCGCAGCTCAAATCCACTTGAGACTTCCCCTGACACTTCCTATCCAGGCAGAAGGCGCGGGATCAGTTCAGGCCGAGACCTTCTCCATTAGGCACAGCCGCCTACCGTCCTACACCAGCATCAATGGCCTCCCAGTTGTCGAAGCACTCTGGGCAGCACGAGCTTCAAAAGACTATGCACGCAGAATCCTGGAAACACACTACGCCGGCCGGGACGGCGAGAAGCGACTCAACCACGACCTCAGCCGGATGCGGAAAGTTCCCGCCTGGCTGCGTGAAACCATCGCCACCACGCCAATCGGCTCATGCAGCGAACTCGAGCGCAAGCTGGCCCGTCCACTAATCAAGCGCGGGTACCGCATCCGAATGAACCAGTACATCGGCCCCTACTGCTTCGACATCCTGCTTGACCAGTGGAAAATAGCCATCGAAGTTGACTCAGAGAAGTACCACGCCAACGAGGACTCGTTCATCACAGATCGCTGGAAGACCAACTCCGGCACGCTGCACGGCTGGATAGTCCTGCGGTTCACGGACTCATGCATCAATTGGAATCTCGACAGCGTCCTCGACGAGATCGAGCAGGCAATCCGATGGGTACAAAAGCGCCGTCCCCGCATGGACTATAAACCAGGATGGCCTGCCTGTCAGAAAGTTTGGGAATGGAATCCAACGGTTGGCTACGCCAATAAGCAGCGATAAACAGCCGATATTGCGAGATAAACCGCGATCCATTTGCCGAATTGTTATTTATTTTGTAATGAAAACTGCCCGCACAGCAACTAGCCTGGCGCCTATGAACACTTCGCGCCGCACACCAGTCCACACGCCCGCTACGACTCGCCCAGGTTCCACCACTCGAAAAGCAACCTCACACCGAGCCCTTGTGGCCGGCATCCTCGCTACCACCGCATTGGCTTTCACCGCCTGCTCAACACAGGAAACTGAAGCAGCGCCCGAATCTGCTGCTCCGGTTGAAACCACTACCGTTACTCAGACCGAGGATGGCGTGTCTGACAAGAGTTCGGGCAACACGCCAAACCCAACCGGTTCTGCACCGGACCAGGGAGGCGATACATCGACGGCGGAGACTGGTGGCGCGTCGACGTCGTCAAGCGAAAGAGGCGACAACGGCGACGGGAGCCGGCTTCGTCAGGACATGACCGCTGAGATCTACAACAACCCCTCGCCGGGATCCACCTTCACGGCGGCGGGCGAACAGGCAACCACCTGCATCTACGGCGATGGGTACGGCCTCAACCTCATCGCGGCGGGGCCAAACACCAGCTGCGACTTTGCGAAGGCCGTATTCAACCAGCAGACCGAGGGGCTTAACGCCTCGGAGGACAATATCCGCGACCGCCTGCAGCCAAACATCAAGGCCAAGAGCCCCGCGACCGGGAAGACCTACGACCTCAGCTGCAGCACACAAGACGACGTTGTCGTGTGCACCGGCGGCAACAACGCGAAGATTTACATGTACTAGCGCACCAGGTGGCGGTCGGCAGGCGGTGCAACTGCTGGCCGCCAGCCGCGATTCGCCGATGGGGAATCGCAACAAGCCCGCAAACTCCCGCCTACAGTGAAACCATGACCGTTTCCCGCTTGCGCCCCTTCGGCGAGACCATCTTCGCCACCATGTCCCACCTCGCTACCGAGCACGAGGCAATCAATCTTGGGCAGGGCTTCCCGGATTGGGATGGGCCGGACGAGGTGCTCGCGGAGGCGCGACATCAGATAGCTGGAGGAAACAACCAGTACGGCCCCGGCCGCGGTATGAAGGTGCTCCGTGATGCCATCGTCGCCGATCGCGCCCGCCGCACGGGGCAGGTCTACGACGCCGACGCCGAATGCCTCGTCACGGTCGGCGCCACGGAGTCGATTGCCGCCACCGCCTTGGGGCATCTCGAACCCGGCAGCCACGTCATCCTCATCGAGCCGTACTACGACTCGTACAAAGCCGCCATCGCACTGGCTAACTGCACATATACCGCGGTGCCGCTCATCCCCGCAGCTTCCAGTACGGCGCGCTCCTGGTCGCTCGACCGCAGCGCGCTTGCCGATGCCGTCACCGCTAAAACGGCCATGATCATCATCAATTCGCCGCACAACCCCACCGGCACCGTCCTCGCGGACGAGGACTTGCAGGCCATCGCCGATGTCGCCATCGCAAACCATCTACTCGTGCTTGCCGACGAAGTCTACGAACGCCTGTACTTCAACGGATTGTCACACTCTTCCATCAGCGCTCTGCCCGGCATGCGCGAGCGAACCATTGTCGTGTCCAGCGCCGCAAAAACCTTCAACGTCACCGGATGGAAGATCGGCTGGGCGCTGGCCCCGACCGAACTACTCGATGGCGTCGTCAAGGCCAAGCAGTTCTTGAGCTATGTCGGCGCCACTCCCCTTCAGCCCGCAGTCGCCCGTGGCCTGCAGGAATGTGCCCCATGGGTGGACGAGCTGGCGGGTCAGCTCGAGGGCAACATGCGGCTCCTCGCCGATGGGTTGGAGGGCCTTGGCGCCGACGTCTTCACGCCGCAGGCAGGGTATTTTGTCGTCGCCGATGTCTCGAGCTGGGGGCTTGGCGACGCCCTGGAGACCTGCACCCGCCTGGTCAAGGAATGCCGCGTCGCAGCCATCCCCGTCACCGCTTTTGTGGATGACCCAGAGTCAGAAAAGTACCGCTACCTGGTGCGGTTCGCTTTCTGCAAGCGCGCCGAGGTGATTGAGGAGGCTATCATCCGGCTGCGGGATTATCTTGCTGCCCGGCCTGCAGCTGACGAATCTGATTCAGCGGCTGAATAATCCGCTCCCAAATCCGGTCGACCTGGCGCACGAGGTCCTCCTCGGTGCCTGAGTTTTCCAGAACTACGTCGGCGAACTGCAGGCGCTTATCATCGCTGATTTGCTTAGCGATGCGCTGCTTCGCATCCTCTCGGTCTACACCGCGGCTTTCCACCAGACGGTCGAGACGGACCTCCACCGGGGTATGCACAACTACGACGAGGTCCTGTGCTTCCGACTGCCCCATTTCAATCAACAGCGGAGAGTCAAAAACAATGATGGCGTCACCTGCCGCGTTGAACTGCTCTTCGGTGCGCTGCTCAATACGCGGATGGGTGATGGAGTTCAGCAGCTCCGTCTTCTCCGCGGATACGAAGGCCCGCTTCGCAAGTTCGCCGCGGTTGAGGGAGCCGTCGTCAAGCAAAATGCCCTCGCCGAAAGCTTCGGCGAGTTCGGCCAGCGCCGGTTCCCCGGGTTCGACGACATCGCGAGCGATCTGATCAGCGTCGATGATGACAGCACCGAGCTCGGCAAACCTACGGGCGACCGTAGATTTCCCACTGCCCATGCCACCGGTTAGTCCTGCTTTGAGCATGTCTCTAAGGGTACGTGGACACGCCCCCGCACGTTAGTGCTTTACGACGAGATCCTCGATGCGGTGACCCTCTTCAACGGGATCTGGGTTGACTGGGGCCGGGGCGGTGCCGTTACCGAATGGGCTGCCACCAAGGGCCTCACGGCCGTGCGGCTGGAGCAGGTCAGAGAGCTCCGGCCCCTTCGGGACAATCCCTAAAGGATTGAGGTCGCGGTGGACCTCGTAGTAATGGCGCTTGATATCGACGAGGTCAGTGGTGTCGCCGAAGCCCGGAGTCTGGAAGAGATCACGCAGGTAGTTGTATAGAACCGGCATCTCGGAAATCTTGCTCCGGTTGCACTTGAAGTGGCCGTGGTAGACGGCATCGAAGCGGATCAGGGTCGTGTAAAGGCGAATGTCGGCCTCAGTGATGTGGTCGCCCATGAGGTAACGGCGGGTCTCTAAGCGCTCAGAAACCTTGTCTAGGGCATCGAACAGCCGGTCGTAAGCCTTGTCGTAGGAGTCCTGCGAGCCTGCGAAACCACAGCGGTAGACGCCGTTGTTGATCTCGGTGTAGATGAACTGCATAAGCTCATCCATTTCCTCGCGCATCTCCACCGGGTAAAGATCCGGGGCGCCTTCGCGGTGGAACTCGGTCCACTCGGTAATGAAGTCCAAGGTGATCCGGGGGAAGTCATTGGTCACGACCTCGCCCGACTCGATCTCGACGATGGCCGGAACAGTAATACCGCGCTGGTAGTCCGGGAAACGCTTGAGGAATGCCTCCTGCAGGCGCTCGTAGCCTAGTACTTCGTCACGGCCACCTGGTCCCTTGTCGAATGCCCAGGAGCGGGCATCGTGCACTGGCCCTGGAATTCCGACTGAAATTGCATCTTCCAAGCCGAGCAACCTGCGAACAATAAGCGTGCGGTGTGCCCATGGGCACGCGCGAGCCGCGATGAGGCGGTAGCGACCGGCTTCAACGGGCCACGTCTTAATTCCGTCGCCTACCTCGCGACCGTTCTTAACAATGCGGTCGTTGATATAGCGGGTGTCGCGGTTAAAGTCCTTACCCTCCTGCGAGTACACACCGCCTGTGGAGTGGGAGGAATCCTCTACGTGATTAGCGTTATCTACCTGTTTGGCTTCGTCCTTTGTTGTCATGTCACCAATCATATGGGTAGAGAGACGGGCTGTCAACGGCAGTAAGGGCAGCCAGAGCCACCGAAATCGACAAGGCCACCAGGACATTAGGGCCCTTAGGGCCAATAGGACGGCTTGCGCTTCGCCAGTAGCCGGTTACTGTGCAGCAAACTACTTCTGGTGAAGCGTAAGCCCGCCCTAGACAACAGCGGCACCACCCTCATGGCCCAAAGCCCCATCACCCGGACCAAGGATGCAGCAAGCCCTCAAGCCGCCGATATAAGAACAAGGCCGAGCAGGTGCCCGTCGTAAAGCAAAGAAGGCACGAAAAAGCCCCAGCGAGGAAAACCTCGCCGGGGCGATTTCTCAAAGGGACGTGTAAGCCCTTAGCGGCCTAGCTTAGTTGCCAGCCAGCTTCTCGCGCAGAGCAGCGAGCTGCTCGTCGGAAGCCAGGGTGCCGCCTGCATTGTCTGCAGCCGGTGCGGCCGGAGCAGCCGGGGCTGCCTCGCCGGACTCGGAAGAGTAGTTCGAAGCGGTCTCTGCAGCCTCGGCAGCTGCAGCGCGGTGACGCTCGATCTGGGCAGCGTGCAGCTGGTGGTGACGCTCTGCCTCTGCGTAGCGAGCCTCCCACTCGGCGCGCTGAGTCTCGAAGCCCTCCATCCACTCGTTGGTCTCCGGGTCGAAGCCCTCCGGGAAGATGTAGTTGCCCTGCTCGTCGTAGGAGTCGCCCATGCCGTACTTGGTCGGGTCGAACTCTTCGGTGAAGTCCTCGTCAGCCTGCTTGAGGGACAGGGAGATACGACGACGCTCGAGGTCGATGTCGATGACCTTGACCATGACCTGCTCGTCGACGGAGACGATCTGGTCCGGAACGTCGATGTGGCGGGAAGCCAGCTCGGAGATGTGAACCAGGCCCTCGATGCCCTCCTCGACGCGGACGAACGCACCGAACGGAACCAGCTTGGTGACCTTGCCCGGAACAATCTGGCCGATTGCGTGAGTGCGGGCGAAGACGCGCCACGGATCTTCCTGAGTAGCCTTCAGGGACAGGGAAACGCGCTCGCGGTTCAGGTCGACCTCGAGAACCTCGACGGTGACCTCGTCGCCAACCTGGACAACCTCGGACGGGTGGTCGATGTGCTTCCAGGACAGCTCGGAAACGTGAACCAGGCCGTCAACACCGCCGAGATCGACGAATGCGCCGAAGTTGACGATGGAGGAAACGACACCCTTGCGGACCTGGCCCTTCTGCAGCTGGTGCAGGAACTCGGAGCGGACCTCAGACTGGGTCTGCTCGAGCCATGCACGGCGGGACAGAACGACGTTGTTGCGGTTCTTGTCGAGCTCGATGATCTTGGCCTCGATCTCCTGGCCGATGTACGGCTGGAGGTCGCGGACACGACGCATCTCGACGAGGGAAGCCGGCAGGAAGCCGCGCAGGCCGATGTCGAGGATCAGGCCGCCCTTGACGACCTCGATGACGGTACCGGTAACCGGCTCGTCGTTCTCCTTGAGCTGCTCGATGGTGCCCCAAGCACGCTCGTACTGAGCGCGCTTCTTGGACAGGATGAGGCGGCCTTCCTTGTCTTCCTTGGTCAGGACCAGCGCGTCGATCTCATCGCCAACTTCGACCACTTCGTCAGGGTCGACATCGTGCTTGATGGACAGTTCGCGGGAAGGAATGACACCTTCAGTCTTGTAGCCGATGTCGAGAAGAACCTCGTCGCGGTCAACCTTAACGACGGTGCCCTCAACGATGTCACCATCGTTGAAGTACTTCATCGTCGAGTCGACAGCGGCCAGGAAATCCTCAGCGGTGCCAATGTCGTTGATGGCAACCTGAGGGACGTTAGAAGTGGACATATAAGATGTGCTCCGAAGCGGATAGAAATCGAAAAACGGACAATTTCGGCCTTGCCCCTCAAAGAAACTCCTGGACAACCGGGCCAAATCCGCTTTCGGCGAATCTCGCCATTGGCAATTAGTTAACCCGGTATCCCCGAAGCTCGAGGCTGCAAAGTCGGCACGCTAATGCATACCTAGCGAACAATACCGATTTGAGCTGCGACATTCAAGTCCGCAACACATCCGCGGCAAGCCCGCAACAAGTCCGCCGACCAGCACTACGGCCCGACCTTCGCACCACTAATGCGCAGCAGTATCCCAGTTCACACCAGCACCGATAGAAACATCCAACGGCACCAACAATTCAGCCGCCGAGTCCATCTCCCGATGCAGCAGCTCCTTGATGGCTTCCTCTTCCCCATCTGCAACTTCCACAACCAGTTCGTCATGAACCTGCAGGAGGACACGTGAGCGCAACCCGCCCCGTCGTAAAGCATCGTCGACCCGGAGCATTGCAATCTTAATAATGTCTGCCGCCGAGCCCTGGATCGGCGAGTTCAAAGCCGCACGTTCCGCGTTATCGCGAGCGATGCGGTTGTCGGCGTTGAGTTCCGGCAGGTAGCGACGACGATCGAACATCGTGGCCGTAAAGCCGTCCTTGCGCGCCCGCTCAACAACCTTGTGCAGATAATCGCGCACACCACCGAAGCGCTCGAAGTAGTCCTCCATGAGCTTCTTCGCCTCGCGCTGCGGAATGTCGAGCTGCTGAGCCAGACCAAAAGCGCTCAGACCATAAGCCAATCCGTAGCTCATCGCCTTTACACGACGACGCAGCTCAGGCGTAACCTCATCGATGCCGACGCCGAAGACCTTCGAGCCGACGTAGTTATGCAGGTCCTCGCCCTGGCGGTAGGCCTCAATCAGCCCCGGATCCTGCGATAGGTGCGCCATCACGCGCATCTCAATCTGCGAGTAGTCCGCGGTGATCAGCTGCTCATAGCCATCGCCGACCACGAACGCCTCACGAATCCGTCGCCCGAACTCCGTGCGCACCGGGATGTTCTGCAGATTCGGCTCCGTCGACGACAGACGCCCCGTCGCCGCGACCGCCTGATTAAAAGTCGTATGAATACGGCCATCATCAGCGACAGCCTTAATCAGCCCCTCCACGGTCGACTTCATCTTCTGCGACTCGCGGAACTTCAACAGGTAATCCAGGAACGGATGCGGGTTGACCTTCGCCAGCCCCTCAATTTCCTTCGCCGCCGTGGAATAGCCCGTCTTCGTCTTCTTTGTCTTGGGCATTCCCAGCTGGTCAAACAGGACCTCTTGCAACTGCTTCGGCGATCCGAGATTCAGCTCAGGCTTATCGACGAGGTTGCGAGCCTCACTCTCCGCCTCATCGGTAGCCGCCTGCGCCTGCTTTCGGAGCTCCTCGAGCGCATCAACATCGACAGCGATACCGGCACGCTCCATCCGACCCAGCACTGGGGCGAGCGGGACTTCCAGGTCGGCGTACACACTGTAGAGCCCGGCCTCGTCGAGTTCGACAGCCAATCGCTCAGCCAGGTCGATGACGGCGGCGACATGGGAAGCGTCTTCGGCCGGGCCATCGAGCAGGGTCATCTGGCCCTCGGCCTGCGAAAGAGTCTGGCCCAGGTGACGCTGGACGACGTTGTCCAAGCTGTAGCTGCGCTGGCTTGGGCGCAGCAGATACGCAGCCAGGAAGGTGTCGTGGATGACCCCGGCCAGCTCGAAGTCGTAGTTCCAGAGTGCATGCATGGCCGTTTTAGAGTCATGCACCAGCTTCGGATGGTCGCCAGCGAGCCACTCGCGCAGTGCGTCGGCATCTTCGGCGGAAAGATCACCCAAGTCGAGAGAAACAGCCTGGCCGGAGGTCTTGCCCTTCTCATCTGCGGAGCCAATCATCAGGGTGTGCTCCCCGACCTGCAACGCGGCCGGCTCGTGCAGATTATCGAGCCAGGCAGCCAGGGCGCCGTCGTCAAGCGAAACAGCCTCGAGCTTTGTCGCACTGTCGCTGGTGGAGGCGGTGACGCCCGCGCCTTCGATGGAAAGGGTGCGGAACACGCGCTCGCGAAGGTTGTCGCCGAATTCGAGGCGGTCGAAGAAGTCGATGATTCCCTGGGCGTCGGCGGGACGGAGCTCGAGCTCGTTCGGACCGTATGGCAAGGGCAGGTCCTTGACCATTTCGGTGATGTCGCGGTTCAGCTGGACGTTTGCGACGCGCTCGCGGAAGTTATCGCCGACTTTGCCGCGGATTTCGTCAGCGTGGTCGATGAGGTTTGCCAGTGTGCCGTACTGAACGATCCACTTCGTCGCGGTCTTCTCGCCGACACCCGGAATGCCCGGGAGATTGTCGGAGGGGTCGCCGCGAAGAGCCGCGAAGTCCGGGTACTGAGTCGGCGTCAGACCGTACTTCTTCTCGATAGCAGCAGGCGTGAAGCGATGCAGCGTGGTGACGCCGCGCATTGGATAAAGCACCGTGGTGGTGTCGTTGACCAACTGGAACGAGTCACGGTCACCGGTGACGATGAGCGTTTCGAAGCCCTCAGGCTTGGCTTGGGTAGCCAAAGTCGCGATAATGTCGTCGGCCTCATAGTTGTCCTTTTCCAGCGTGACGATGCCCATCTCTTTCAGCACCTGCTGAATAAGCGGCACCTGACCACGGAATTCCTCAGGAGTCTTCTCACGCTGAGCCTTATACTCCGGGAAGATCTCGTTGCGGAAGGTCTCGCGGGCGACATCGAAGGCGACCGCCACGTGCGTGGGCGTTTCCTCGCTGAGGATATTGGACAGCATAGAAAGGAAGCCGTACACCGCGTTCGTTGTCTGACCACCGGTAGTTGAGAAATTATCCACCGGAAGGGCAAAGAACGCGCGGAAGGCCATGGAATGACCGTCGATAAGCATGAGGGTCTTCTTCATGACATCCCAGTGTAGGAAAATATTGAACAGCGTAGGAAAACTGAGATACGCGCTGAGGAATCGCGAGCTGCGGAGGATGAGCTGTTGGCCAGTCAGCTTCAGTGAACAATAATTACGGTAATCAGGCTGTATTTTGAAACGAGTTCAGCAGCCCCTTAGTCCACCTGAACAGTGATTCGCAAGAGTGAGCCTCTCGAGCGTCGCTTGGCACCTGGTTTCAGTTTCCGAAATGCTGTAATCCAACTTTAATATTCGCCTTATTTTCCTGGAGTTTTTCCATATTTTCCAGCGATTGTTCAACAGCATGCACGGAACCTGCCCCAAATGAGGCACCTAGAAATTACCCCCTCTTTGAGGTGGCCGCGAAAACATATCACCACGTCCTGCGCATGCCTCTGAAATCAATTGGCGTAGTTACGCTTTCATGGCTTTAGACTCTTCAGCATGAGTGAGTTCGATTCGACCGATTTCCAACGGAGCGCCCAGTCCACCCGCGAGCGCATCATCGCGGCTGCAGCTCGGCACTTCGCGCGCAAGCCTTTGCGAAGCGTGCCGCTGAAGGAAATTGCCAGCGATGCGGGCGTTAGCGCGCCGCTCATCATCAAGTACTTCGGCTCCAAAGAAGGTCTCATGGCCGAACTGATTGACTTCAGCCAGTTCAAAGGCACACTCAGCCGAGCTCCCTTCAATGAACTTGGCCAGCGGATGGCCAGCGCTATTTTGACTGGTCAAGGAATGGCCGGACAGTCCATGATTCCACTGATTGTCGGATCCCTCGACTCCGAGGAAACCGCAAAAGTCATTGCCGAGCGGTTCAATGAAGCTGTTGCAGATGACCTAATTCGCCGCGTCGAAGCGGACGGACCGGAAGACGTTAGCTACGACACTGCTGTGCACCGCAGCCAGATGGCTATTTCCCTCTGCGTCGGATACCTAGTTCTTTCCGACACCGGCCTAATCGATGAGGCCAACGCGCCGAGGATTTCGGTTGAGGCCCTGGGCAGCTGCCTGCAGCAAATCATCGAACACGGCTAAGAACCGAGCACGGCTAAGAAAGCAGCTCCACTGCCCACTGCCACCACCCACTACCACCGACTACTCCTGCGTAACTCACTGAATCAGCAGCGCCACCCCAGGCGCTGCTTTTTTGTTTTGTGTCCTTAATCGCACCCCGAAGCCACTAATACACACACGGAAATACGCTTCTTCTCAGGTGGAAGACATACAATGGCCTGCGATGTCTACTGAAAATACGAGCGCTCCTGGCGCAGAGTCGACCACGCTGCCGACCACGAGCCCCTACTCTGAAATCCCGAAGCCGACCCCGCTGGGTGTCATCGCCAACGCAGTTCGCGGTGGCCTCATTGGTCTCGCCGAGACGATTCCGGGGGTCTCCGGCGGCACCCTTGCGCTGATCACGGGCATCTACGGACGCCTGATTGAATCGGCAAAGCGCATCACCGACCTGCCGCGGGCAACTTCGAAGGGCACCTTCAAGGAGGACCTTCGCAGAATCGACTGGTGGCTGCTCATCCCGGTGGCTATCGGCATGGTTGCCGTGGTCTTCTCCATGGCAGGCATCATGGAGAACTTCGTCACCAACCAACCAGTCGCTTCCCGAGCACTGTTCATGGGCATGATCGCCGCCTCGATCACCATGCCGCTGAACGAGCTACAGCCAGGCGCTCTGCGTCAGCCGGGCATGCGCGGCAAGGCCATCGCAGTCTTCCTGTTCTTCAGCATCGCCCTGTTCGCGCTGACCTCCCTCCCCCAGGCCGCACCGACGCAGCCGCCTCTCTGGCTCGTACTCATCGCCGCCTCGATTGCCGTGTGCGCACTGGTTCTGCCGGGCGTTTCGGGCTCTTTCTTCCTGCTGGTCATCGGACTCTACGCACCGACCATGGGCGCAATTCACGACCGTGACTTCGCCTACATCGGCACGTTCTTCGTCGGCGCGCTGATTGGCATCGTCCTGTTCATCCGCCTCCTCGAATGGCTGCTGAGTACGCACCAGGCGCTCACGTTGGTCGCCATGTCCGGCCTCATGCTCGGTTCACTGCGCGCTCTCTGGCCGTGGCAGACCGAAAACAACGAGCTCCAGGGCATCGGCTCCGACTGGGGACTCGCCCTCGGACTGTTCATTCTCGGCGCCGCAATCGTCAGCGTCGTCGCTTATGCGCAGCGCCGTTTTTCTAATTCGGGGTCGATGGACTAAACTAGTCAAAGTCGCTTCGATAGAGCATTTTCGCTTATCGACGACTTTGCGCCCCTGTAGCCCAATTGGCAGAGGCAACGGATTCAAAACCCGTCCAGTGTGAGTTCGAGTCTCACCGGGGGCACGATTTTAAAACCCGCTTTCACCTGGCTTTTAGCCTGGTGGGGGCGGGTTTTTACTTGTCTGAGTATTCACTATCTTTCACTCTTTTTCACGCACTTTCACGTACTTTCACGGGTATTTTGCACCAAAAATGAGCCAAAAAAGAGCCACGTATTGCCTGCTGAATCCTGCGTTAACTCCTGGGTGAATCTGTTTTTGGGCATAAGAAAACCCCGCCACTACCGATTGAGTGAACGGGGCAGTGCCATGGCGGGGACTCGCACCCCGCGAATGTGGCTACTCCATGGCTTTTGAGTCCGTTGATTTCAACAGGCGAGCATACGCTCTGAAAACTTCTTCATCGCCATCGACGTACTCGGACATCCCACTCAACAAAGCTTGCCGCTGCTCTTCTATGATGGAGACTCGAAACTCAGCGATGTCTTCTGCAAGATAGGTGGCTGCGACTGCGTAGCGGCGCAGTGCCGCGGTTACTTCTGATTTGCCGCCGCGGTCGCCGATGCGGGCGCGGTTGATAAACGGCACGAATTGTACCGCGCCGAAGTTGTGCTGCAGACACTCGCTCAACTGCCCGGTCACGCATTAAAAACTGCCGAGACGGTTTCCGCTTCACCAACAGCCGTTCAGTGTGCAGCAAATGCATTCTGGTGAAGCGGAAGCCGTTCTTTTGCAGCAGGCATCCAACTGGACTCTGGCCAATTGGCGTCATCAACAAACGAAGCCCGCTGCTACAGGTTATCCACCGCGTACTGAGCTTCCTCCGGAGTAAACTGCTCGCCGTATTCCGACGTCAGCTGCTCGTAAACCGCATCCGGGGACATCGCCATCGAATCCTGGTAGATTCTCGCCTTTTCCAGTGCGTTCTTATTCCAGTCCGCATCGAGATTGTCCATTGCATACTGGGCTGCCTCCGGTGAGAACTTCTCGCCGTACTCCGAGGTCAGCTGATCATAAATACCGGCCTTCGACATGTGCATGCGATTCGCGTAAATCTCTGCCTTGCGGAGAGCATTCTTGTATTCGGTCGGGACCTTCTCATCCTGCTTTTGCTGCTCCCCCGTCTGACCTTGCTGCTCATCTGCACCTGCCTCGGGTGCCTCAGCGAAATCGGCATTCTCAACAGTCCCAGAATCAGCCGCAACGGCAGTCTCCGAGCCAAAGAGAGACGCAGCTTCAGAATCGGAACCCGCGTCAGTGTCACCGCCACCAGTCAAGCTGGCCGCCACAGCTAGAACGACGACAGCGCCCGCGGCGATACCACCCCATTTGAAGCAGCCACCCTTCTTCTTTTCTTTCGGAGCCGGAGGCACCTGCCCCGCTGCCGACGGACCCTGCGGGTAGGACTGCTGGCCGAGCGGATCCTGCGGGTTGTGCTGGTAGTACTGCCGCCCCAGCGAAGCCTGCGGATCCTGGGATATATACGGATTCTGGGAGCCATACGGGTTCTGTGGGCTCTGCGGGTTCTGGGGGAAAGTGGAATCGGACATCGTAAAAAGCCTCCTGCGTAGAAGTTGCAATAAACGAACAGCTCTCTGTCGTCAGTTGGAACTATCCCAGGAACCCCGGATTCAACTTTCCTCACTACACAAATATTTTCGATTCGCGAACCATAAGGCACCACTGAAGGTAAGAAAAAACCAGGCCTCTACCCCATAGAACAGGGCTTGGAACTGGTTAATCTCTTTAAAACTAACCTTCAACCCTGGCCAGCGCTTGCTCAATATCGGCAAATAATATCGCCAACATTTTCCAAACCAATAGAAGGCCAAAAGCGGCCAAGGCATGGAGCCCCTCCAACGACAGCCGCCCATATGGAACCCGACAGCACATAGACACCCCACCGAAGGCACTTCCTAACAAAGATGCTTCCGAGCAAGCTCGATGCACACCTTCATCACAAACGACGCAGCTGAGTAGCCCTTAACACAAACGATGCCATGGCAGGACTCGTCGAACTCGGCAAAAGCCGGGGTTCCGGCATCACGCCCGCGGCCGCCAGCCCCACGACACTTCCCAAATCCCCGCTCCCCCAACCGCAAAGATTTTATTTTCCACCCCACTGTCCATATAATGAGATACCAATCCCGTATAGCAAGACTGGTTTAGTTTTTACGCACACCACTACGTATCACCTGCCAAGCTTTGCTCCCGGCTTTACGCACTGCCCACCAGCAGCTCACGCCGCGGTCGAGTTTTCTCAAAGTACAAAGTACTCAGTACTCAACACGTTTTGGACTGTCATCATGCCTGCTGCGAATTCCCCCTCTAGCTCCTCCGCCCACACTGCGAACGCGAACTCCGCTAAGACGCCACTTCACGCAGTACCGGAGGACACCGCCCCCACAGATCCGTCGACCATCACCGATGCGGAAATCTTTGAGGCACACCGAGGCGGCAAGCTCCGCTCCCACTCCACCATGAAGCTCGAGACAATTCGCGACCTCTCCATCGGCTACACCCCAGGTGTCGCTCGCGTCTGTGAGGCCATCCACGAAGATCCGGCTCTGGCCCGCACCTACACCTGGACCGGCCAGAACGTCGCAGTGGTTTCCGACGGCACCGCCGTGCTTGGCCTTGGCGACATCGGGCCCAAGGCCGCGCTACCGGTGATGGAAGGAAAAGCCCAGCTCTTCGAGCAGTTCGCCGGCATCTCCGCTGTGCCAATCGTCCTGGATACCCTCAATACAGAGGAAATCATCCAGACGGTCAAGGCGCTGGCGCCGTCGTTTGGCGGAGTGAACCTCGAAGACATCTCCGCGCCTCGCTGCTTCGAGATCGAGCAGCGTCTCGACCAAGAGCTCGACATCCCCATCTTCCACGACGACCAGCACGGCACCGCCATCGTCATCGCCGCCGGCCTGATCAACGCCTGCAAGCTGACAGGTCGCAGCTTCCAGGATCTCCGCGTGGTCATCTCCGGCGCTGGTGCCGCTGGTGTCGCTGCGACGAAGATGCTGCTGTCCGCTGGCATGTCCGACATCGTCGTCGTCGATTCGCGCGGCATCATCCACCCAGACCGCGAGCCACTGAGCGACATCAAGCAGTGGGTCGCCGGCATGACTAACCCGCGCGGTATCACCGGCTCGATCAACGATGCGCTTGTCGACGCTAACGTGTTCATCGGCGTCTCTGCCGGCCGTATCGGCGAGGATGCGATTAGCCAGATGGCCGCTGACCCGATTCTGTTCTCGCTGGCCAACCCGATTCCGGAGATTCCGATGGAAGTCGCCCGCAAGTACGGAGCCGTCGTGGCCACTGGCCGCTCGGATCATCCGAACCAGATTAATAATGTGCTGGCCTTCCCGGGTCTGTTCCGTGGCGCACTGGAGGCGGGTGCCAAACGGATCACCGAGGCCATGAAGCTGGCTGCTACTCAGGCCATTGCAAATGTTGGCGTAGAAGACCTGAGTGCCGACCGCATTATCCCGTCGGCGCTGGATTCGCGCGTCATGCCGGCCGTGGCGAAGGCTGTCCGCGATGCTGCGCTGAGCGACCCGGCCTCCGGCGCGGTCGGCCCGCTCGACGTCACTGGCAATGGCTTTGCTGCAGCTGAAGCGAACTAGAAAACCGGCGCTGACTATTCCCCGGGAAGTCTGAAAAGTGTGCGGTTTTCCTGCAGCAGCCTAAGACGCAGCTGAATAGGGGTACCGAATTTAAGGTATTCCTGTGCCTAGGTAACATATTCAGATATGAAAAGACCCATCGCATTGGCGGCTGCCACGCTGACTGCGACCTTGTTCTTAGGGCTTACAGGCTGCGTCACCAATGACGAAAGCGGTAACCCCGAGGGCTGGTCAGAGATCAAACCGGCAGCGGTCCCCGAACTGGCGAAACAGGTCCCAGCAGATCTTCGTAAGCGCGAAGTATTGCGCATCGGCACCAACCCAACATTCGCCCCGGCAGAGTTTAAGGATTCCGCCGGTTCCATCATCGGCTTCGACATCGATCTCATCCGAGCCATGGCCAGTGTCTTGGACATGAAGATTGAAATCCAAGAACAGGATTTCGCACTGATTCTTCCGGCCCTGTCGGCCGGCGCAGTTGATGTTGGCGCTTCCGGCTTCACCTCAAATGAGGAGCGCCGCAAGACCTACGACTTCGTCGACTACCTGGATACCGGCCTGCAGTGGGCACGTCGCCCGGGCAGCGACGCCAGCTCCGACAACTACTGTGGCAAAACTGTTGCCGTTCAGCGCAATACCGTCGCTGACATGGAGGACCTGCCGGTAAAGAATCAGGATTGTCTGAATCGCGGTTTGCCACCAATTAACAAGTTGGCCTACCAGGATGCTGGTACCGCAGCTACCACCGTGGTGCTGGGGCGTGCTGACGCGCTGGCAGCTGACTCACCAGTCAGTGCCTACGCGGTCAATCGTTCTGAGGGCAAACTCGAACTTGCCGGAGATATCTACGATGGTGCCCCGTTCGGCTTCGCTATTCCGAAGGATTCAGAACTCGGCCCAGTACTCCAGCAGGCGCTGCAGTACCTCATCGACAACGGCCAGTACAAGCAAATCCTGACCACATGGGGTTTGGAAGACGGTGCTTTGGAACGCGCCACTATTAACGGAGAGGAACTTTAAGTGAGCGACTCATCTGCGTCTGGCGCCCGCTACGAGGCCACACAGGCGGAACTCAACGAAGAAATTAAGGCCAAACCGCTGCCGCACCCGGGTCGCTGGATCACCGCAGCAGTGCTGCTTGTGCTCTTCCTGTGGTTCATCATCGGTGCCGCCCGCAACGAGGCCTACCACTGGGATGTTTACTTCCAGTACCTGTTCGACACACGAATCGCCGCTGCCGCTGGCTGGACCATTGCACTGACGGTCTTGGCCATGCTCATCGGTATCGTCGGCGGTGCTATCGTCGCCGTACTCCGCATGTCGGACAACCCCGTGCTGTCCACTGTTGCTTGGTTCTACCTGTGGGTTTTCCGAGGAACTCCGGTCTACGTGCAGCTGGTCTTTTGGGGCCTCCTCGGCACTATCTACTCGACGATTGACCTGGGCGTTGCCGAGGTTGATCTCAGCACCGTCCTGTCCAATACCTTTGTGTTGGCGTTCGTCGGTCTCGGCTTGAATGAGTCCGCATACATGGCTGAAATTGTCCGTGCCGGCATCCAGGCTGTCCCGGAGGGCCAGACCGAAGCATCGAAGGCACTGGGTATGAGCTGGTGGCAGACTGTCCGCCGCGCCATCTTGCCACAGGCTATGCGCATCATCATCCCGCCGACGGGCAACGAGTTCATCTCCCTGCTGAAGACCACTTCGCTGGTCATCGCAGTGCCGTTCTCGCTGGAACTCTACGGCCGCTCCACGGACATCGCCAATGCGCTGTTCCTGCCGGTGCCGATGCTGCTTGTCGCCGCCACCTGGTACTTGGTCATCACATCAATTCTGATGGTCGGACAGTTCTACCTTGAGCGCTACTTCGCCCGCGGCGCTACCCGTCAGCTCACCGCCCGCCAGCTGGCCGCGCTTGCCGACGCCGAAGGTGTGCCGCTTGCAAATGCTCGCGTTGTCGATAAGGACGAAGAGCACTTCTACCGAGAGGATCCGCAGTAAATGACTACCAAAGATTTGATGGTTGAGGCGCAAAAGGTTCGGAAGAACTTCGGCCGTCTCGAGGTCCTCAAGGGCATCGACCTGGAAGTTCCACGCGGTACGGTTACCTGCCTCATTGGTCCTTCGGGCTCCGGTAAGTCCACGCTGCTGCGCTGTATCAACCACCTGGAGAAGGTCAATGCCGGCCGTCTCTACGTCGATGGTTCCCTGATTGGCTACCGCGAAAAGAACGGCAGCCTCTACGAGATTTCCGCCGCAGAAGCTGCCCGTCAGCGTCGCGATATCGGTATGGTTTTCCAGAACTTCAATCTGTTCCCGCACCGCACGGTGCTGGGAAATATCACCGAGGCACCGGTGCTGGTAAAGGGTGTCTCTCAGGAGCAGGCTGAAAAGCGTGCCATGGAGCTGCTGGAGACTGTTGGTCTGGCGCACAAGGCCGATGCCTACCCTGTTCAGCTCTCGGGCGGTCAGCAACAGCGTGTTGCCATTGCTCGAGCCCTGGCCATGGAGCCGAAGCTAATGCTCTTCGATGAGCCGACTTCCGCTCTTGACCCCGAGCTCGTCGGTGAGGTTCTCAACGTCATGCGTGGTCTGGCCGATAAGGGCATGACCATGGTCGTCGTGACGCACGAGATGGGCTTTGCCCGTGAAGTCGCCGACCAGGTCGTGTTTATGGCTGACGGCGTGGTCGTGGAAAAGGGCACCCCGGATGAGGTGCTGGGTAATCCGCAGCACGAGCGCACCCGCAACTTCCTGTCTTCGCTGTTGAAGTAACAGCAAGGAGAGGCTGGCAAGCGGAACAGCAAGCCTAAGCGCCAAAAGTTGCGGAGATTCCGCGAAACATAGTGACTGCCGCGCCGGTAGTCGCCAGAATGACCGCGAGCTTTCGGGCTTGCACAATGGGCACTCGTCGGGAAACGCGAGTGCCCAAAAATATACCCACAATCATGGCAACCAAACACAGCGGCCAGAGGATAACCGGTGTGGTGGCGAAGACAGATACGTCACCGCTGATTTCCTTGAACAGCAAGGACAACGCGCCGGAAACAAAGAAGAGCGGTTGCAGGGTGGCTGCAAATGTCTGCGCTGGCCAACGGGAAGCCTGTGCGTAAACGGTAATGGCTGGGCCCGCAATGCCGGCCAGGGTATTCATAAAACCGCCGGCCACGCCTGAGGCAACGGCGTATTGTGGGCCGTCGACACGCATGCGCTGAGGCATAACGGATGTCACTAGCAGCGCGAGTAGCACGAGCCCGCCGACCAGCACCTGGAGTGGACCGCTGGGCGTGTTGTGAACCACCCAAGCGCCGGGGAGCGCGCCGAGAGCCATCACCGGGCCAATCAGCCAGAACTTCTTCCAATCGACGTTTTCTCGCACCGAGATGGTCTGCATGATCGCATTGACCGATGCGAGCACGTTAATAATCAAAATTCCTGCTACGGGACCTGCAACCAGTGAGAGGACCGGACCTCCCAACAGTCCGAGCCCCATACCGGCTATTCGCTGCATCAGGGCCCCGACAAAAATCGTTGCCACGATAAAGACAAAAGCCCACACTGATAACTCCATGGGAGGGAGTTTACAGCGTGGGCTTTTCGGCTATTCGACGGGCGGGGTCGCCGAGGATCCGTCGTAAAGCGGAAACGTTAGCAGACTAGATGACGCCCTGAGCCAGCATTGCGTTAGCGACCTTCTTGAAGCCTGCGATGTTGGCACCGAGCACGTAGTTACCCTCGTGATCGTACTCAGCGGCGGTGGTTTCGCAGTTCTTGAAGATGTTGGTCATGATGCGCTTCAGGCGCTCATCGGTGTAGGAGAAGGACCAGGAATCGCGGGTAGCGTTCTGCTGCATCTCCAGAGCGGAGGTAGCAACACCACCGGCATTGGCAGCCTTGCCCGGCGCAAAGTGGACACCGTTGGCCTTGAAGACCTCGATAGCCTCCGGGGTGGACGGCATGTTTGCGCCCTCAGCAACGAAGCGGCAGCCGTTGTCGACCAGCAGCTTGGCGGACTCGCCATTGAGCTCATTCTGAGTTGCACACGGCAGTGCGACATCAGCCTTGAGCTCCCAGATGTTGCCACCCTCGTGGAACTCAGCGCCCTCAGCCTCAGCGACGTACTCGGAGACGCGAGCACGACGAACTTCCTTGATTTCCTTCAGCAGCTCGACGTCGACACCGTTCGGGGTGGAGACGTAACCGGAAGAGTCAGAGAAACCGACGACGGTAGCGCCGAGCTCCTGAGCCTTCTTAATGGCGTAGATGGCGACGTTACCGGAACCGGAAACGATGACCTTGGCACCGTTGATGTCAGCACCGTTGGCCTTCATCATCTCTTCAGTGAAGTAGACACAGCCGTAACCGGTGGCCTCGGTACGAACCAGGGAACCGCCCCAGGTCAGGCCCTTACCGGTGAGAACGCCGGACTCGTGCTGGTTGGCCATACGGCGGTACTGACCGAACAGGTAGCCAATCTCGCGGCCGCCGACGCCGATGTCACCGGCCGGGACGTCACGGTACTCACCGATGTGGCGGTGCAGCTCAGTCATGAACGACTGGCAGAAGCGCATGATTTCTAGCTCGGACTTGCCCTTCGGATCAAAGTCGGAGCCACCCTTGCCGCCACCGATCGGCAGGCCGGTCAGGGAGTTCTTGAAGATCTGCTCGAAGCCCAGGAACTTAATGATGCCGAGGTTCACGCTCGGGTGGAAGCGCAGACCACCCTTGTACGGGCCCAGCACAGAGTTGAATTGAACACGGAAGCCACGGTTGACCTGGACCTTCCCCTGGTCATCGACCCACGGCACGCGGAAAATGATCTGACGCTCCGGCTCACACAGACGCTGAACCAAGCCGTAGTCACCGTAGTGTGGGTCCTTTTCCAGGACGACCTTCAGCGACTCCAGAACTTCTGCCACTGCCTGGTGGAACTCCGGCTCACCGGCGTTTCGGGTGAGAATCTGGTCATAGAGTCCCGAAACCTTCTGCTCGATATTCAAAATAAACCTCTCTGCGAAACCATTATGGCGCCCACGAAGAACAAACCGTCAGCGGTTGTAAACCACTTTCCGGTTGCCGTAACTCGGTGGCACAGGTTGTGTGCACAAGGACTGGGCAACTGTAGATATTGAAGCGGACATAATTATACAACGGCATATTGCTGGGAAAACTCGTAGCGATTCGCGCTACACCCGTTGGCCAAGCCAATCACTGACTCTGTGGAGGCTTACACTTTTCACGAATTAGGTAGGATATTACCTAAATACGGCAACATTCCAGGGATACGTCGCAACAGATTCGAGCATTTCGTCGAACTCACGCAGCACTGGGTCCGGGGGCAATTCTGCACGCGGAGTCAGTAGCTCAGAGAGGTCCATAGCGAGTTCATTGAGAGAACCGCCGTGCTGATCGAAGCTCAAGAGATAACGGAATACCTTCCTATCCCCCAACGGCTCCTTCGGGTTCTCACGCTCCCACTGCTCCACCAACTGCGCGTCAGTGTCCGCCGACGCCACCGAAACATCCACGTCACTAATTCGCCCGGCGCGGTCAAACTCACTCAACTTGGTACGAAATGCCTCGGCCAGCGCCTCCGATTCGGTCGGCTTCACCAGGCAGTGAAAAACAATCTTCGACATAACTTCACAGGCTAAGCCACGCGAGACGGCCAGACAATAGCTAACCGTCGTCAAGCCCTGTCCCCCTACATTGGCGCGCCGACCGCCAGCAAAGACGTAGTGTTGGACTTATGCAGGCTTTCAGCAATCCCCTCATCACGCTTGCCGACGGCACGGTGAAGCAAGTCAATCCTTTTTCCGGTACCCAGGTGTGGACAGTCCCAGGTCGTGGCAATCGGCCGTTGGGAATTAAGCACACGGATCCGCAGCCATTGAGCGAGGAGGATTTTGGATCCCGCGACTCCTTTGGCTGGAACAACCTGCTGCAAACCCCGCCGGAGAAGGCCCGCGTTGTCCTCGACGAATCGGTATTCGGCGGCTACAGCACGGTGACCGGAGTACTGCCCGACCAGCTCTTCGACACCACCGCGGAGTTCCGCCGCGTGCCCAACCTGTTCGAGATCGTCTCCTATGACTATTGGTCGGAAAACTATGGCTTCGAGCCCGACCGCGAAACTCAGCAACGTATGGAGGCCTACCTCGATGACCCGAAGGGCCGCGAGCACGTGCTCAATATCATTCGCACGCGCTACCGCGCCGCTGGACGCAGTGAAGAGGAAATCAGCGCGCTTTCCGACGAGGAATTGCTGCGCCGCGCCCCAAGCTATTTCGCCGGCGGCCACGATGTGATTGTTGCCCGTCGCCACTTTGTCGACGGCGCTACCCACGATAATCAGCTGGCTTCTTCTGGCACATTGAGTGTTGCCGAGCACCGCGCACTTATTGCGTTTACCGTCGAGTCGATTGCTGACCTGTACCGACGTAACCGCTACGTGCGTTATGTGGCCGCTTTCCAAAACTGGCTAAAACCGGCAGGCGCAAGCTTCGATCACTTGCACAAGCAGCTTGTGGCCATCGATGAGCACGGTGAGCAGCTCAAGCGCGAAGTACAGGCGGTGCGCAAGAACCCGAATATCTACAACGAATACGCAGTGGACTATGCGGCCCGCCACAACCTGGTTATCGCGGAAAACGAGCACGCGGTGGCTTTCGCAGGATTCGGACACCGGTACCCGACGCTGGAGATCTTCTCGAAGTCAGATGTCTGCGAACCGTGGCTGCAAACCCGGGCTGAGATCGACGCAATGTCGGACCTGATTCACGCATGTCATGCAGCTGCCGGCCCCACTATTCCGTGTAACGAGGAATGGCACCACCGCCCTGTCGATTTGGATGCCCGCATGCCGTGGCGCGTAATGATTAAGTGGCGCACCTCGAACTTGGCCGGCTTTGAGGGTGGCACCAAGATTTATCTGAACACCATCTCCCCATGGGATTTGCGCGACCGCGTTGTCCCGGAGATGTACCGTTTACGGGAGACCGGAAAGATCTCGGACAGCATCCACATTGCGACCGAGTGCCAGTGCCAGCCAAACTCGCTGAAGTACAACCCGCTCGTCGAAGACGGGTCGCGACTGTAGTTCTCTGGCACAGAGTAGAGAGAAGTTAGGAGTCTTAATCCAGGTGAGCAACAATGAAGCACGACTGAGCCGCATTCGCGACCTCATCGCCACTCATCGAGTGCCATTGGACAGGCAGTGGGAAATCTACCGTTACCTGCACCAGCACCCGGAGCTATCTCAGGCGGAGGAGAAAACTGCCGCGTATCTGGCCGGTGCTCTTCGCGACATGGGCACTTACACGGTGTATGAGGGAATCGGTGGTCACGGCCTCGTTGGTGTCATGGAAAATGGCCCCGGCCCTACCGTGCTGTTCCGCGCTGATATCGATGCGCTTCCGGTGTTCGAGGAAACCGGTGTGGACTTCGCTTCCTCTGCCACCGGTACCGCCCGCGATGGTTCTGCCACCGCCGTCATGCACGCCTGTGGCCATGACATGCACATGACGGCCGGTCTTGGTCTGGCTAGCCTGATGGCAGCAACTAAGTCTGAGTGGTCGGGTACTTTCATTGCCCTGTTCCAGCCCGCCGAGGAACTGGCCTGTGGTGCACAGTCCATGATTGACGACGGCCTGGCAGACCTCATCCCCACCCCAGATGTGTGCTTCGGCCAGCACATTGTTCCCGGCCCCGCAGGTCAGGTAATGACTATGCCCGGCCCGGCACTTGCTGGCTGTGACACCATTAGCATCACGCTGACAGGTCGCTCCGCACATGGATCTATGCCGCACAACGCCATTGACCCGACGTACTTGGCTGCCGCAATCGTTCTGCGCTTGCAAGGAATTGTGGGGCGCGAGATTCCTCCCCACGAGTTTGGTGTTTTGTCCGTCGGCACGCTGCAGTCCGGCAATTCGAATAACACAATCCCCGGTCAGGCCAAGATTGTGCTGAATATTCGCTACTACTCCAACGATGTGCGCGCGAAGCTCATTGCGGGCATTGAGCGCGTTGTTCGTGGCGAGTGCCTGGCTTCCGGCACTGAGGTTGAGCCTGTGATTGAGTACTCCGATCACGGCGAAGTCACTGACAATGATCCGGAGGCGTTTGCCACGATTCGCCCGGTCATGGACGCTGTGCTCGGCGACGATTCCACCGATGCTGTGCCGTGGACCGCATCGGAGGACTTCTCAGACCTGCCGCGTGAACTGAACTGCCCATATGTCTACTGGACCGTTGGCGCCACACCTCGGGATACGTGGGAAGCCGCCGTTGCTGCCGACCGCGTGGTCGAAGACGTACCGTCGAATCACATGCCGACATTCCTGCCGGACTTCGAGCCGACGGCTACCTCCGCGACTTCTGCCGCCGCTGCCGCCGTACTGTCCTACTTGGCAAAGTAAGAGCTGCGTGCCGGCCGCTTGCCACCGCGCACCGCGCCAAAAAAGACAGCTCAGTTTTCGGGTTGTCAGTTTTGCTACTTAACCCCCAGGTCGAAAGGCTCCAAGCAAAAAGCCGGTAAGCCCCAAAAGGGCTTACCGGCTTTTCCTAACGCGCCAGAGAGCTAGCGAGCGTCCTCGCCAATAACGTGGACGTGAATCATGTTGGTATTGCCCTCATTTCCTGGAGGGGTACCGGCAACAACGACCAGCGTGTCGCCAGCGTTGTAGTTTTCCATGGTCAAGAGCTGCTCATCGATGACCTGCATGATCTCATCCGTGCTGTTAACCTCGCGCACCAAGAAGGTCTCCGCACCCCACGTCAGCGCAAGCTGCGAACGAACCTGCTGATTCGGAGTGAATACCAGCAGCGGCAGGCGAGAGTGCAAGCGTGCCACACGGCGAGCGGTATCACCCGAGGTGGTGAAAGCAACCATAGCGCGGGCATTCAAGCGCTCACCGATATCGCGAGCTGCGTAGGAAATCACACCACGCTTCGTGCGAGGCATGTGGGTCAGCGCAGGAACTTCCCCCTCGCGCTCAGCGGCGGTGACGATGCGAGCCATGGTCTTAACCGTGGACTGCGGGTACTTACCAACCGAGGTCTCACCCGAGAGCATCACGGCATCTGCGCCATCGAGCACAGCGTTGGCCACGTCGGAGGCCTCCGCACGAGTCGGGCGCGAGTTCGAAATCATGGAGTCGAGCATCTGGGTGGCGACGATGACCGGCTTGGCGTTCTCGCGGGCAATCTGAATAGCGCGCTTCTGAACCAGCGGAACATCTTCCAACGGCACCTCAACACCAAGGTCACCACGGGCGACCATCACGGCATCGAAGGCCAGGATGATGGCCTCGAGAGACTCGACTGCCTCTGGCTTCTCCAGCTTGGCGATAATCGGGACACGACGGCCAACCTCATCCATGACCGCATGGACCAGTTCGACGTCGGAAGGCGAACGGACGAAGGACAGCGCGATGAAGTCGACTCCCAGCTTCAGAGCGAAGCGCAGGTCGGCGATATCCTTCTCTGACAGAGCCGGCACCGAGATGTTCATCCCCGGCAGGGAAACACCCTTGTTGTTCGAGACCGGACCGCCCTCGATGACACGGCACACCACATCGTTGCCATCTACCTCGATGCACTCCAGGCCCACCTTGCCGTCGTCGACAAGCAGGCGATCGCCCGGACGGGCATCGTCAGCGAGATTCTTGTACGTGGTGGAGACGCGGTCGTGCGTGCCTTCGACATCGTCGACGGTGATGCGGACAATCTCGCCGTCAGCCCAATACGTCGAGCCTTCCTTAAAACGACCGAGGCGAATCTTTGGTCCCTGCAAGTCGGCGAGAATACCGACGGCATGTCCCGTAGCGTCGGATGCTTCACGCACCCAGTGGTAGTTCTGAGCGTGGTCCTCATGCTCACCGTGAGAGAAATTCAGGCGGGCAACATCCATGCCGGCGTTGACCAGCCCGGTAATCCCCTCCAGCGAAGCAACTGCTGGACCGAGGGTACATACAATCTTCGTTCGTCTAAGCACGGCCTCCAGCCTAGTCCCTTAACGGGCTATGCGTCAGTTGGAAGCACTGTGAGCTTCAGCAGCCTCGCGCTCTCCCCTGACTTCAGCTGCGGTTTCGCGGCTCTTGGACCGCAGAATCCACAAAGCAATGACAGCGCAGAAAAAGACCACGAGCGACGTGATGTTATTAATACGCACACCGAATATCAGCGTTGCGTCATCGACGCGCATGAGTTCAATGAAGAAACGCCCCAAAGTGTAGGCCGCGACATAGAGCGCAAAGACGCGTCCTCCGCCCATCTTGAACTTTCGGTCCGCCCACACAATGACCAGACAGGCGAGGACGTTCCACACCATCTCGTAGAGAAACGTTGGATGCACCACGGCCAGCACTTCGCCTGTCGACGTTCCGGTGACAGGGGCGACCCGGCCAAACTCATCAACTCGTTGGTAAATTTCCAGGCCCCACGGAAGTGACGTTGGGCCACCGTAGAGTTCCTGGTTGAACCAATTGCCCAGACGCCCAATGGCCTGTCCAAGGATGATCGCGGGTGCGGCCGCGTCAAGAACTGGCGCAAACGGCACCTTTCGCCACTTAGCGACCGCCCACGCAGCCAGCACTCCTAGCGCCACCGCTCCCCAGATGCCGAGGCCACCATTGGTGATTTTCAGTGCATCGGCGGGATTGGCGCCGGGGCCGAAGTACTTCTCCCAGTCGGTGGCGACGTGGTAGAGACGGCCGCCGATAATGCCCGCAGGAATAACCGCAATGGCAATGTCGAGGACTAACTCCGGGTCTCCACCCCTGGCCGCGTAGCGGCGCTGCATCCAGTAAATGCCGACGAGTACGCCAATCAAGATGGAAATCGCGTAACCACGCAGTGGTAGCGGCCCTAACTGCCACACCCCCTGCGGCGGAGAGGGAATGTTGGCCAGATACGTCGTTGCAGTTTCAGCGAGAACAAGGGTGGAACTCATAAATGCGCTAGCTCTCTCCTCGTACGCCCGCGGCGAGTTCGCGGGCGAGCGTTACCAGGTCATCGGTGCTCTTCATCGCGGCCTTGATCAGTGCTGAGCCAACGATCACGCCATCTGCAAACTCGGCAATCTCGGCGGCCTGTGCCCCATTGGAGACACCCAAACCGACGCACACCGGTGTATCGGTGACCTCGCGCGTGCGGGCAACCAACTTGCCGGCGGCCGAGTCGACGCTAGCCTGGGCACCTGTGACACCCATGTGGCTGGTGGCGTAGACGAAGCCGGTCGACGCGGTGGCAGTTAGCTGCAGACGCTCGTTGGTCGATGACGGGGCCACCAACATGATGTTGGACAGACCATTGGCCTCAGCTGCACGCTGCCATTGGCCGGCCTCCTCGGGGATAAGATCCGGGATAATGGTGCCACGACCACCAGCGGCGGCCAAGTCCTTGGCGAAACGCTCCGGACCATACTGGAGAATCGGATTCCAGTAGCTCATGACCACACAGGTACCGCCGTACTCGGTGACTTCGCGAACCACGCGCATAATCTCACGGGTGCGGAAGCCCGCATCCAGAGCCACGTTGGCAGCATCCTGAATGGTTGGGCCATCCATCATCGGGTCGGAGAAAGGCAGGCCGACCTCGATGATGTCGGCGCCAGCGTCGACAATCGCCTTGATGTTCTCAATCGACTTATCGGTGGTCGGGAAACCCGCTGGGTAGTAGCCGATGAATGCTGCGCGGTTTTCCTCACGGACCTTGTCAAAGACGTCACTCAGACTCATTTAGGACTCCTCCATCAGATCAAACCACTTAGCAGCGGTGTCGACATCCTTGTCACCGCGACCGGAAACATTGACAATAATCAGCGGCTTACGGCCCAGCTCTTCATTCAGATCATCGCTGATGAGTCGGGCGGCAGCCACCGCGTGTGCGGACTCGATAGCGGGCAGGATGCCCTCCATCCGAGTCAGGTCCTGGAATGCCTGCATCGCCTGGGTATCGGTCACCGGCAGGTAGGACGCGCGATCAATATCGGCCAGGTACGAGTGCTCCGGGCCCACGCCCGGGTAATCCAGACCCGCGGAAATCGAGTGCGACTCTGTAATCTGACCGTCCTCGTTCTGCATCAGGGCGGCGAAGGAGCCCTGGAACACACCCGGATTACCGGCGGCCGAAATCGGTGCTGCATGGCGACCGGTCTCAACACCGTCACCGCCAGCTTCAGCGCCAATCAGTCGAACCGATTCATCATCGATGAAGTGGTGGAACGCGCCGATCGCATTAGAACCGCCGCCGACACAGGCCACGACAGCGTCGGGAAGCGAGCCGGTTTCCGCAAGGATCTGCTGGCGTGCCTCGGCGCTGATGATGCGCTGGAAGTCGCGCACCATTGTTGGGAACGGGTGCGGGCCGGCTGCAGTGCCGAAGCAGTAGTAGGTGTCATCGGCGTGTGAAACCCAAAAACGCATGGCCTCATTGATTGCGTCCTTGAGAGTCTTCGAGCCAATCTCGACCTCGATAACCTCGGCACCAAGCAGGCGCATGCGGGCGATATTGAGGCGCTGGCGGATTGCGTCGACCTTGCCCATGTAGATACGGCAGTTAAGGCCGAGCAGCGCACAGGCAGTCGCGGTTGCGACACCGTGCTGGCCGGCACCGGTCTCGGCAATAATGTTCTTCTTACCCATGCGCTTAGCAAGCAGAACCTGACCCAAGACGTTATTAATCTTGTGGCTACCGGTGTGATTCAAATCCTCGCGCTTTAGCCAGACGTCAGCGCCGATATCAGCGGAAAACTTCTCCGCGTAGTACAGCGGCGAGGGACGTCCGACATAAGTACGCTGCAGCCGGTCGAGCTCATCGAGAAAATCCTGATCAACGCGGGCCTTCGCGTAGCCATCGGTGACCTCACCGATAACGGCCATCAGCGCCTCCGGCACAAACTGGCCGCCCCACTTACCCCAGTGCCCAATGGCATCTGACTCGTGGTTCGTTGTCTCCGCGATAACCTCACCCATCGTGGGCAGGCGGTCACCGCGGGCATCATGATTCTTGAAATCTTGGTCACTCACAGTTATCTATTGTGGACTATCCCCACCCGTTGCGGGGACATAAGGCCTAAGAAACTGTGGCGTGCCAGCACAACAGGTGCGACACGCAACCAAACTAGGCGCAGATCGCAGCGCGGTACAGCTGCTTATCGCAACTGCGGTCTATCACTACTCGCTGCGGAGTGTCGGGTGGACACCGGCGGCAACGAGACGTCGGCAAGCCTCACCCGGCTTGCCCGCGGTAACCAGGCCCTCGCCCACCAGTACCGCGTCGGCGCCGTGGGAGGCGTAGTAGCGCAGTTCCTCCGGCCCCTTGACACCGGACTCTGCCACCTTCACAACATGATCCGGCAACATCGGCGCAAGGCGTTCGTACACGGAGAGATCCACGTCGAGGGTCTTTAGATTGCGGGCGTTGATGCCGAGGATCTTGGCACCAGCGGCCTCGGCGCGCTCGACCTCTTCTTCGGTGTGCGCCTCAACCAGAGCGTTCATGCCAAGCGACTCGGTGCGATCCAGCAGGGATTCCAGCGTCGGCTGATCCAAAGCGGAGCACATCAGCAGCACCAGGTCGGCACCGTGTGCGCGGGCCTCATGGACCTGGTACGGAGTGACGATGAAATCCTTGCGCAGCACTGGAATGTTGACCGCGCGGCGCACGGCATCGAGGTCGGCGAGCGAACCGCGGAAGCGGCGCTCCTCAGTCAGACAGGAAATGACAGCCGCGCCACCCTGCTCGTACTCTGCCGCCAAGACCTCCGGCGAAGGGATGTCAGCCAGCTCTCCCTTCGACGGAGAGGCACGCTTGACCTCTGCAATCACCTGCACCCCGGGCTTAGCCAGTGCCGCCACGGCATCAATCGGCGACGGCGCCTTCAGCGAGAGCTCCTTGATTTCACCGTAGGAAATCTTGGCTTCCCGAGCAGCGAGATCTTCCCGCACGCCCTCAATAATCTTGTCCAGAACGTTAGCCACGGCCTTACTCCTTATCCAGATCCGTAGGATCTACACCGGCATCCAAAGCATCCCACAGAACTCGACCCGACTGTGGGTCTTCCTCCAGGTCCTCGGCGATACGCTGACGGCGTACCTCCGGGGTCTCATACGCGCTGGACTTCTGCTTCTTCACAGTACCCGGTCGACGCACCAACAATACCGCCCCGACCAGCGCCAATGCGCAGCACAGCAAGGCCAGGGATGGCCCCATCGCATGCACTTCAATCGCTGAGATCTGCGCCCAGTCTGCCACAGTCACCGCATCACTGGCGCGTTGTGAGGCGCTTCCCGACGTCAACAAATCCAGTGCCCGCTGGGAATCCACCCCGTCTTCTCCGCTGGCAAGCAGAGTCATCGGAGTCCACGACGCCGCAACTGCGAGCAGCGCCGCGAGGCCACCGACGATACGGCGCCCCAGTGAGCCCAAAATGGTGGTGGCAAACAGTGCAGCCACCATTGCCAGCGCAATCGACGTCAACTCTGGAGCCCAGACTGCGCCCACCAAATCTGTGGTCGCTGGACCGGACTTGTCATCAACAGTATCGACCGTCAGCCACGCACTACGGCTGCACAACCACATTCCCGCTGCGGCCACACCAATGAGGCCACCGGAGAGCATCGTTGTCGACTTCATCGAAAACCTAGCTCCTTTCCGCTGGGACTAGTGTCTCAGCTGCCGCGACAGCTCGCAGCACGGCCGCGGCCTTGTTGCGGGTCTCCTCATCCTCTGCCACCGGGTCAGAGTCACTGACAATTCCGCCGCCAGCCTGAACATAGACCGTATCGCCCTTCTTCACACCTGTGCGGATGGCAATTGCCTGATCGGTATTGCCCCGGAAGTCAAAGTATCCAACAGTGCCGCCGTAAACACCCCGACGCGTGTCTTCGAGCTTGTCGATAATGCTCAGCGCGGAAGGCTTCGGCGCACCCGACAGCGTTCCCGCTGGGAAGGTGGCCGCGAACGCGTCGACGGCAGTGGCGTCGCTGGAAAGCTCGCCGGTGACCGTAGAGACCAGATGCATAACGTGACTGTAGCGCTCAATATGACGGAAGTCGTGCACAACAACACTGCCTGGGCGGCAGACACGTCCGAGGTC
This sequence comes from Corynebacterium sp. HMSC075F02, assembly GCF_001838335.1. Classification (NCBI taxonomy): domain Bacteria; kingdom Bacillati; phylum Actinomycetota; class Actinomycetes; order Mycobacteriales; family Corynebacteriaceae; genus Corynebacterium; species Corynebacterium sp. HMSC075F02. The sequence continues at coordinate 67,140 of NZ_KV836302.1, forward strand.
ATTGCGGCCAAGATCAACGAGCATCAGATGCTCACTATTTTCCTTCTCGTCTGCCAGCAAATCAGCTTCCAGCGCATTGTCCTGCTCCACCGTGGCACCGCGCGGACGTGTGCCCGCGATGGGATTGGTGATGACCTCACTGCCCTGAACTGCCACGAGTGATTCCGGGGAGGAACCGACAATTTGAAAAGCGGTAGCGGAGAAGTCCTTGGTTGGAACGTTGACCAGGAACATGTAGGGCGACGGATTGGAAACCCGCAGGATGCGGTAGATATCAAATGCTGACGCCTGCGTGTCCATCTCGAACCGCTGCGAGAGCACAATCTGGAACGCATCACCAGCTCGGATGTGGTCCTTGCAACGCTCAATACGATCCATGTGGTCGTCGGCGGCGCGCTGGCGACGAATCACCGGCTCTGGGAAGCTAATTTCCGCCGGACGCAGATCAGAGGACCCCGACAGCCGCTCCACCATCGCATTGACCCGATCACAGGCGGTGTCATACGCCTGGTCAATCCGCTCATCCGAGCCGTCCCAGTTCACTGCATTAGAAATCAGCCACAGCACGCCCTCGTGGTGGTCAAAAGCAGCCAGGTCCTCCACCAGCAACTGCATGAGCTCAGGAATCTGCAAATCATTGTCAGTGGTATCCGGCAGCTGTGGCTCGATGTAGCGGACAATGTCATGCCCGAAGTAGCCAACGAGACCAGAGGTGAGCTTGGGTACCGAGGCATCGTCGGCAAGCGGAAGCTCCGTGTGCAGCAGCTCCAGCGTGCGACGCAGAGCATCCAACGGATTTCCGCCCTCTGGCGCACCCGACGGCGCATTGCCAATCCAGGTTGCCTCCCCCGCATCATCCACCGTCAGCGCAGCACGACTGCCGCAACCGATAAATGACCAGCGCGACCACGACTGCCCCACATCGGAGGACTCCAGCAAGAAAGTGCCGGGACGATCGGCCGCGAGCTTACGGTAGGCCGACAGCGCCGTTTCGCCGTCCGCCAAAACCTTGCGAACCACGGGCACGACCCGATGGTGTGCAGCCAGTTCACGAAAGCGCTCACGCGTGGTCATGGTGATACGAGTCATAGCCGCTATTGTGCCACGCACCCCGGATTGCACATCACTTAACCCCGGACTTCACCGGAGGTGGGCGCGCTTGACGACGAAATCCCCACCTCGGCAACCCGGATCGACTGATTAGCCCTCGAACACGGGATGCACGTCAAAGCAGCTATGCGAGCCAGTGTGGCATGCCGCGCCGTCCTGCACTACCTGCATCAGCACGGTATCGCCATCACAGTCCAACGCCAGCGATGTCACGGTCTGGAAATGGCCACTAGTAAGCCCCTTAATCCAGTACTCGGACCGGGAGCGCGACCAGTAAGTGCCGCGCTTGGTAGCGATGGTGTACGCCAGCGCGTGGGAATCCATCCATGCCATCATGAGCACGCGACCAGTGGATTCTTCCTGCACAATGGCCGGAATCAAGCCGTCAGCGTTGAACTTGGCGATGTTCGCGATATCTGCTGGGAGCGTGTACTCACGCGGATCGTCTCCGGCGCCGTGAGCTGCAGCGCCCGGGGCTAGACCAGTCACTGGCGCACCTCGATCCCCTCGCGGGCCATCTCTTCCTTAACCTCAGCAATGCTGACCTCGCCGAAGTGGAAAATGGATGCGGCCAAAACCGCGTTGGCACCGGCGCGCACTGCCGGGGGGAAGTGCTCTGCCTTGCCCGCACCGCCAGAGGCGATCACCGGGACGTCGACGGCAGCGCGGACTCTCTCCAGCAGCTCCAGGTCGAAGCCATCCTTGGTGCCGTCGCCATCCATGGAGTTCAGCAGAATCTCGCCGACCCCGAGCTCCTCGCCACGGCGTGCCCACTCGACGGCGTCAATCCCGGCCGAGCGTGAACCACCGTGCGTCGTCACCTCGAAGCCCGACGGCTGCGGCGTGCCTCCCTCGGGAACGCGGCGGGCATCCACCGACAGGACGACACACTGCGCACCGAAGCGGCGCGACAGCTCGCTGAGCAGTTCCGGACGTGCAATCGCAGCGGTATTGACACTGACCTTGTCAGCTCCGGCGCGAAGCAGTTGGTCGACATCCTCGACGCTGCGCACACCACCGCCGACCGTCAGCGGAATGAAGACCTCACTTGCGGTGCGACGCACCACGTCGAGCATGGTGCCACGGCCATCCTTGGAAGCCGTGACATCCAGGAAGGTCAGCTCATCAGCGCCCTCCTCGCCATAGCGGCGAGCCAGCTCCACCGGATCGCCGGCATCACGGAGATTCTCAAAGTTAACCCCCTTGACGACCCGCCCATTGTTGACATCCAGGCAAGGAATCACGCGTACTGCCAGAGACATAGTTTTTAAGTTCTCCTCGTGTTAGCTCAAAGTTGTGGCTCGACGGTTTGCGCAACCACCCAGCTCGGGACGTCGCCCACGGTTTAGCTCCGGAAAGTCTCCGGACGACCCAGTTGGTCAATAATCGACCGCAGCGTGGCATGAACATCGCGAGTTCCCGCCAGCACGCCTACGGAATCATGCCGCCAAGGATTGCCCGCCAAGTCTGTGACCACGCCACCAGCTTCGGAAATCTGAAGTACACCAGCTGCGTTATCCCACACATGCGGTGAGAAAGTCACGGTGCCGCCGAATGCCCCCATCGCGGTGGAACCCAAGTCCACTCCGACAGAGCCAGTAATTCGGATCGTCGGATAGCGTTCGCCCACCTTTGACAGCAGCAGTTGGCGCCACTTGCGCGGGAGTGTGCCGTCGGTACTCGCGATGACGGACCCGAAGGCAATCGAAACCGGGCGGCCGGCCTCGGCGTCGATGTTGACGCGACGGCCGTTGACGAACGTGCCGCTACCTTTAGCTGCGGTAATACGCCGGCGTAGCAGAGGCATGGAGGTAATACCAACCACCGGCTCCCCCTCATGCATGAGTGTGAGCAGCATGGCACACAGCGGAAAACCGTTGGAATAGTTCGTGGTGCCGTCAATCGGATCGATGACCCAGGCGGTATGTTCCTCGGGGACTTTGCCACCGAATTCCTCGCCGTAGACGGGCAGCCCAGAATACTGCGTGAGGAGCTGGCGCAGACGACGCTCAATTTCCAGGTCAGTCTCCGTCGCGAAATCTCCGCGCGGCTTCATGACAACCGGGTCCGCGCCCACCTGCTGAGTGAACAGGCCTTCAACCTCATCGAGCGCCGCTTCAGCAATAGCGAGCATCGCCCGCGGTTCCAGGGCATCCATACTTTCTAAATCCTTCATCCGCCGTCTCAGCCGGGGTGCCGTTTGCTCGTTAACGCTTTCGCTTGACGACGTCTCCCCGGCCCGGCCACGAAAGTGTTCTCTTTAGCCGCGAGCTACTGCCAGGGCCTCTTCCAGGGTGAAACGCCCTGCGTAGAGCGCCTTACCCACAATTGCGGAGTCAACGCCCTCATCGACCAGTGTGGCAATAGCTGCAATGTCGTCCAGGCTGCTGACACCGCCGGAAGCGACGATTGGAGCATCGGTAGCAGCAGCGACCTCGCGCAGCAGTTCCACATTCGGCCCCTGCAGGGTGCCGTCCTTGGAGACGTCAGTCACCACGAAACGGGATGCACCCTGAGCATCCAGGCGCTCCAGCACCTCCCAGAGGTCACCGCCGTCGGAGACCCAGCCGCGGCCGCGCAAGCGCCACTGCCCCTCTTCGTTAAGAACATCCAGACCAATGGCTACACGGTCGCCGTAGTTGGCGATAACCTCGCGGCACCACTCCGGATTCTCCAGTGCGGCGGTGCCAATATTGACACGGGCGCAGCCGGTGGCCAGCGCAGCCTCGAGCGAAGCGTTGTCACGGATACCGCCGGAGAGCTCCACCTTCACGTCGAGCTTGCCCACCACGTCGGCAAGCAGGTCGTAGTTCGAACCGCGACCAAACGCGGCATCGAGGTCGACCAGGTGGATCCACTCAGCGCCTGCGTTCTGCCAATTCATGGCAGCTTCCAGCGGTGCACCATAGGAAGTCTCGGTTCCAGCAGCACCCTGAACAAGGCGCACAGCCTGGCCATCGGCTACGTCTACAGCGGGCAGCAGGGTCAAACTCATGGGGGCTCTACTCTCTTCGACTTTTGGGCGTTGTGGCCATAGTCACCACGACGCTTGTTGCTAGTTATCTCAGTATAGGTGGTCTAGGTGGCGAAATTCCGCCACCTACCAGGTAGTGCGGTTAGGGCAGATACTACCGATTGGGCAACTACAGCGTGTCCACCCAGTTCTGCAGCAGCTTCAACCCTGCTTCACCAGACTTCTCAGGGTGGAACTGCGTGGCCCACAGCGGACCGTTTTCCACGGCTGCGATAAACCGATCGGATTCGTGGGCAGACCACGTCACCAGCGGCGGAGCGATGCGAGAATCCGTATTAAGGTCCCACTTGCGCACACCGTAGGAGTGGACGAAGTAAAAACGCTGATCTTCCAGTCCCTTAAACATCTTTGAGCCTTCCGGTACTTCAACCGTGTTCCAGCCCATGTGCGGCAGAATCGACGCCTCGAGACGCTCGACAGTACCGGGCCATTCACCACAACCCGGGGTGCCGGTGACAGCTGCGGATGCGTCGGTCTCCGCTGCGTGGATGCCGTCGGCGTACTCGACGCCGCGGTCAAAGAGCACCTGCATACCGACGCAGATTCCCATCACTGGTCGACCACCTGCGAGTCGAGAGCCGATCAGGCGCGGCCCTTGTACTCGATGCAAACCCTCCATGCATGCGGCATAGGCGCCGACGCCGGGAACGAGCAGACCATCGGCCTCCATCACGGTCTTCGGATCGGCGGTCACAATAACCTCGGCACCCGTGGTGGCCACAGCGCGCTCAGCTGAACGCAAATTACCGGAGCCGTAATCAAGGATGGCAACGGTCGGGGTCTTCGTCGAAGGTGAGACTTGTTCCATAGTTGGACATTTTAAGGCGCTGGGAATCGATGTTTGCCACTTACCCCAAGAAAACTGCCTGGATAGGCAGAAGCACTGGTATACAACTACCGAATACTTTGGTAAACTCAAGGTTAACAACAGGTTAACTAAGTTATTGATTTATCCCTAATACCCCTGATTACTTTTTCACAGAGAGGCTCCGACGCCATGACTACCGCATCCGTTCTTAGTAAATCATTTGCCATTGTCCGCGAGGACCTTCACCGGCTCTACGGTGCAGCCTGCGATGCTGCGACCATCGATTCCATCCTCGACGATGTCATTGCAGAGCTGTCCAACTCTGCGAAGGTGACTAACTTCCTCCCCGTCCTCGCCGAACGCGAGGCCACCGAACGCATCAAGGCCGCGAGCGGATGCAAGGACTTCGCCCCGCGCCAAGAGATTCTCTTTGCCGATAGTCGCGGTTCCGGCCGTAGCCAGATTGCCACTGCCCTGGCCTACCACCTGGTTGGTGACGAAGTCTTTATCCGCACTATCGGCCTCAATCCAGAGGATGGCCTGAACCCTCGCGTCGTCGCGGCTCTTCACGACCGTGGCGTGGACACCTCACGCCTCACCCAAAAGGCGATTACTCCCCGCGTTTCCCACCGCGCCGATGTTGTCGTGCTCATGGGCATCGACGAGACACCAGCAGTCCCCGGCGACCGCTACGTGGAATGGGATGTCGCAGATCCGGACAGTCTCACAGACGATGAGCTGCAGTCGCTTATCGACGATATCGAAACCCGCCTGCGGGCTCTCTTCACCGAGATGGACGTCGCCGTCGCATAAACAGGCACGGCTGCCCCACGCCGGGGGTTGCATCTAATAACCAAAAAGAGTGGCTGCGCAAGAACTTGCGCAGCCACTCTTTTTCAAATGTCTCTTTGTGTGTAGTTACTTCTTCTTGCGGTCCCGAACCGTCAAACGCGTCACTGCATTCTTTGCCGGGCGGGCAACACGCACAGCGGCCTCCGGCGTACGACGCTTCACGGCATCCCCCAGACGACGCAGCGTAGCGCGGGTGTTCTGGTACTCCGCCACGCGGTGCTTTCCGATGATTCGGTCGAGCACCGCACCAATGAGACCAACTGCCAGCAGAGCTGCCGCAAAGGCAAAGACAGCCGGGTACGGACGGAGTGCAGCCGCGGCTACGGCTCCCAGAACGAACGAGCCGATACCAGTGCCCGAGTCAAAGGACATGTTCCAGAAGGCACTGGCCTCAGCAGTACGGTCACGCGGCAGGCGGGCAAACATCAGCAGCAGAGCCTCATTTTGCACTATGCCGAAGCCCGCGCCGTAGAAAATGGCCGCAACCAGCAGCAGCCAGGCCGACAGATCAAAGAGAACCACGCCGGACATCATCAGCAGGCCAATAAAACCACTGATCAATGCCGGAATCAGCAGAATTCCAGCCTCCGACTTCCGGTCGGCGTAGATTCCTGCGAAGTAACGGAACACCATCTGCGCGCCACCGAGAACAGACAGCGACAGGCCAGCCACAACCGCACCGGAGACCAGATCGATTTCGCGAGCTGCCGGGGCAAGGAATGCGGAAATACCACCAAAGCCCATCGCAATCGTGCAAATTGCGAGCGCGGGAATGGCCACCAGCTTCCATGTGGCAACGTGCTCAACGGGGCTCGGCTGAGTTGCTGCAGATCCGGGCACAGGATCGCCGACGTCTTCCTTGCCGCCCTTGCCCTCCTTCGGCGCTGGCTTAATCTTCGGGATAAAGAGTGCCATCAACGAACCGACAAGCGAGATGACGGCGCCCAAGACATAAACAGGGGTGTAAGAACCCGTCTTGTCCGCAATGATTAGTCCTAGTGGCAAGAAAATGAGCTCAGATAAACCAACTGCCACACCGAGAACGCCAGAGGCCTTACCCAGAAATTTCATTGGCACTAGCTCGGCAATCAATGCGGACTCGGCGACAGTCAACGCACCGAAGCCCATACCGCGGAGAACCGCAATGATGAGCACCAAAGCAGCATCGGTGCCAAAGATGTGCAGAATCGTCGGCAAGCCCAGAAACAGACCTGAAATCAGCATGGTCATGCCGTAGCCAAGACGGCGACACATACGTGGAGTCTGCGTCTGTGTGAGAACGGTAGCGGCCATAAAAACACCGGTGTAGGCACCGGCGAGCGAGGTTCCACCGCCATCGTCAAGAATTGCCTGCGGAATGACAGGCATGAGGAGTGACCAGCCACCGAAGGCGGCCATCACGGCGACTAGCGTAGGTACTAGTCCGGGCGCTTTCCACATGCTGTCCAGTTCGTCCAACTGCCTGCGGTCCATCACCCGGGACGCCATTTACTCCATCACTCCTATCAACCACAAAATTGCGCCGGCGAGCGCGATCACAGATAAGAGACCAAGGACAATTGTTCCGACCCTCGATCCGGATTTATAGAGTGACCATGTTCCGCCCACCAGCAGACCAGCGACAATGAACAAAAAATAAGTGCTCAGCGTCGATGCGGTAGACACCTGCGCTAAAAGCACGTCTACAGACGTTGTTACCATCGATTCCCCTAAAATGCCAGCTAAGGCGGATTTTCCGGTTTCCTACAGTGGCCGTCTACTTCAGCTGCGACCTACAGAGTGCCCTTGGTCGACGGCACACCGTGGACGCGCGGGTCGTCCTCGACGGCAGCACGCAGGGCACGGGCCACAGCCTTGTACTCAGCCTCGGTGATGTGGTGCGGATCGCGCCCGTAGAGACAGCGAACATGCAGCGCAATACGGGCATTTAGGGCGAAGGACTCAAAGAAATGCTCGTTGATAACCGTTGCGTAGTGACCACCAATGACGGCAGTCAACATCTGCTCTGGTTCGCCAGTGCCAACGAAGTACGGGCGACCAGACACATCAACCACTGCGTGTGCCAGCGTTTCATCCATCGGGATATAGCAGTCACCAAAGCGACGAATACCAGACTTGTCCCCCAACGCCTGGGCGAAGGCCTGCCCCATCACAATGCCGGTATCCTCCACCGTGTGGTGCGCATCGACCTCGGTGTCGCCGTTGGCGTGCACAGTCAGGTCGAAGCTGCCGTGGGAGCCGAAAGCGGTCAACATGTGGTCGAAGAACGGCAGACCGGTCGAAATATCGGTCTTGCCGGTGCCATCGAGATTCACCGAGCAGACGATGCTCGATTCGCGGGTGGCGCGCTCGACACGGCCAACGCGCTCAGTGCGCTCTGCCTCCAGATGGTCCTTATCACTGAAGTGCATAAGTCAGATCTCTCCTTGTAGTGGGATGTACCGGCAGCATTTCGCTTAAGCCAGCGCGGTCGCTGCCAATTTCTTGGCCGCCGCCAGCAGCGCATCATTTTCGCTGGGCAGACCAATAGTGGCACGGAGACGACCGGGCACGCCAACATCGCGGATGAGTACTCCCTCATCCAAGAAGCTCTGCCATGCCGTCGCGGCATCGGCGAAACGACCGAAGAATACGAAGTTGGAGTACGAGTCAATCACGTCGTAGCCATAGCTGTTCAGGGCGGCTACGACGCGATCACGCTCGTCGGCAAGCTTTGCGACGGTCGACAGCGTCGCATCCGAGTGGCGAAGTGCAACCGTGGCAGCGGCCTGCGTCAACGTCGACAGGTGGTATGGCAGACGTACGAGCATCACAGCATCAATAAATGCCGGGTTAGCAACGAAGTAGCCGAGGCGGCCTCCGGCGAAGTCGAAAGCCTTGCTCATCGTACGGGAGACAACCAGCTTCGACGGGAACTCAGCCAGCAGCGTTGTCGCCGACGGCTCCTCAGTGAACTCGGCGTAGGCCTCATCGACAATGACGATGCCCGGCGCGGCTTCAATAATGCGGCGCAGGTCAGCGAGCGTGGTCAGATTGCCAGTCGGGTTGTTCGGAGTCGTGATGAAGATGACGTCAGGACGGTGCTCGGCAATGGCCGCGAGCGCACTATCCATGTCGATGTCGAAGGTCTCCGGGTCGCGGGCGATGCCGATGAACTCCGTCTGCGTGCCGGACGAGAGGATCGGGTGCATCGAGTAGCTGGGCACAAAGCCCATTGCGCTGCGCCCCGGCCCGCCAAATGCCTGCAGCAGCTGCTGGAGAATCTCATTGGAGCCGTTGGCGGCCCATACCTGGTCGACGGTGATGTCCACGCCGGTCTGGCGGGTGACATAATCGGCGAGTGCGCTGCGCAGTGCTACTGCGTCACGGTCCGGGTAGCGGTTGAGGTCAGAGGCGACCTTCTCCACTTGCGCCACCAGGTCGGCGATGAGGTCATCGGATGGCGGGTACGGGTTTTCGTTGGTGTTCAGGCGAACATCGACGTCGAGCTGCGGGGCACCGTAGGCTTCCTCGCCGCGCAGTTCGTCGCGCAGTGGCAAATCTGCCAGCGCCAACTTGGCTACCGACGGCTGTGGCTGATTCTCAGGCTGGTTGCTCATTAGTTGTTCCCCTTTTCTGCGCCATTGTCCTCAGAGCCGAGAAGCGTCTCAAAGCGGGCACGGATGGCCTCGCCGTGCGCTGGCAGTCGTTCTTCGTTGGCCAGGACTACTACGCTGTCGGCAACTTCCTTCAACGCGGCCTCGTTGTAGTCAATCATGTGGACCGACTTGAGGAAGGTGTGCGTTGACAGGCCCGAGGCGTGGCGGGCGGTGCCGGAGGTCGGCAACACGTGGTTAGAGCCGGCCGAGTAATCGCCCAGTGGCACCGGCGAGAAGCGACCGATGAAGATTGCGCCGGCATTGGTAATGCGTTCGGCATCGGCCTGCGCGTTTTCGGTGTGGATCTCCAGGTGCTCAGCGGCGTAGGCGTCTGCAACCTGGATGCCGATATTCATGTCGTCGACAAGCACGATGCCAGACTGATCGCCGGTGAGCGCCTCGCGAACGCGGTCGGCGTTCATGGTGACCTCGTAGCGGTTTTCGACCTCGCGGTCGACGGTGGCGGCGAAATCGGCGTCGTCGGTGATAAGCACGCTGGCGGCCATGACGTCGTGCTCAGCCTGGGAAATCAGGTCGTAGGCGACGGAGACAGGATCAGCGGTGTTATCTGCGAGAATGGCAATTTCGGTCGGGCCAGCTTCGGCGTCGATACCGACGACCGAGCGGCACAGGCGTTTGGCGGCGGTAACGAAGATGTTGCCCGGACCGGTGACCATGTCGACCGGCTCGAGGCTCTCGTTTTCATCGCCGTATGCGAGCAGTGCGACGGCCTGTGCACCACCGACGGCCCACACCTCGGTCACGCCAAGCAGCTTGCAGGCAGCCAGGATGGTCGGGTGCGGCCAGCCGTCGTTGTCGGCCTGCGGCGGAGAGGCGACGACGAGGGACTCCACACCAGCTTCCTGAGCTGGGATGACGTTCATCAATACGGACGACGGGTAGACGGCGTTGCCCCCGGGGACGTAAAGACCGACGCGCGAAACCGGAATCCACTTCTCGCGGACAATGCCGCCGGGCAGAATTTCAACAGTCTTATCATTCGGCTTCTGAGCAGCGTGGAACGCGCGCACGCGCCCGATGGACTCCTGCAGAGCAGAGCGGACATCGTCTTCCAGCGCAGCTTCCGCGGCATCGATAACCTCCGCTGGAACGCGCATGGATGCCGGACGAATACGGTCAAACTTCTCGGAGTACTCCATCGCCGCTTCCACACCACGGACTGCCACGTCATCGACAACGGGCTTGACCGTGGGAATCATCGAATCAACGTCTGCCGCACCACGCGGCAACACTCGACGCAGAGTGGCGGTGGTGGGAGTCTGACCGCGAAGATCAATAGTGGACAACATAATTAATTAGTAACCGCCTATTCGCACGATGGATTCATACGTGAGCACTTCAGAGTGACAAAGAAATGACAACAAAGTATTGAAAATCTGGGTCAAAGCCAAAGACTTTATCCACGGTTTTCGCTACTATTCGCCCTTAAAGGCACCCTTGAGTATGAACTAAGCATATCTTTCTCACGTTAGGTTCATACCGATTGCCCCATTTAACCCCTCATACTGTGGCGCAAGTTAGCTCCGCCACAGTGACCCATTACAGTGTTAAGGAAAGTAGTAACCAGTCGTAGAAAGGTCAGCTGTTGAACCAGGAAGGAAACAGCCCGGATTTGCCGGAGCTCGTCGCAGCCTATGCAGACGCGACCGCAGCCGACAATTCCCTGGCCACGCGCCAACTGGAATCAGTTTTCGCGCATCATTTCTACAACCCACAGCTCTTTTCTGACCCGGAAGCCCACGGCGTTACCGAACACGTCGGCGCGTTTTACCGCATAGTCCGCGAGGTCACCGAATCGCTCGGCATGATGACGGCTGCGCACGATGCCGCCCTGAACTGGATGGTATGGGCATCCGATAACGACAACGTCCCGGAGTACTGGCGCGCCCGGGCACGGCTAGCGGCGGATGAAGCCCGCCGCTACACCACCTTTATCGCCGATGGCCCCACCTCTGCTGCCGCAGAGACCGAAATCCCACTCATCGCACGCATGAGCAGGGAGATCACCTCGTACCGGGCACTCGTGCTTGCCGACGATCTGGATGCCCCAACCAGCAGTCACAGCGCGGTGACCACGGATGCGGATGGGCCGCGGCCGCAGGAATCGTCGGCAAGCGAAGAAGCGGAGGAGCCGTTTAGCCCACGCCAGTGGAAGAAGCGGGCGGCACTGACTGACGCGCTGATTCGGATTGCAAGCGCCCTGCGAAAGGTCAACCGCGAGGACTTGGCACGGGAGCTGCACGAGATGATTCGTGCACTGCCAAATGAGGATAAGTTTGAGTCGATTGCGCTGGCGAAGACTCTGACGGAGGCATCACTGCTGCACCGAGCCGGGAAAGTCGTCGACGCAGCGCGACTTTGCGCCTCACAGCTCAATGCAATCGGTAACCGCTCCGTAATCGCGGGCCTTGAGCTGAGGCAGAATTTGGCACGGTACTCGATAGAGACAGGTAATAGCGATACCGCGTTCCGAATGCTGTCAAACAACGTGGCAGTCGCGGACCAGCACAGACTGGACACTGACTATATTCTCGCGGTTCGTGAGATGGCAGACATCAACTTCGAGGTGGCACACAACAAGCCCGATGCCGGGGAGATGCTGAAGCTAACTCAGCGCGCCCAGGATGTGTCGGCAGACTACCCCAACTGTGAAGTCACCATGGAAATCGCGCTGCTGAAGGCAACGGCACTGTACGAGCTCGGAGATTTCCACCATGCCGGCCAGGAAGCGGAGTCGGTTGCAAAGTGGTCTGAGCCTACCCAGGATTCCGCACGTACTGATTTTTCCTGTGCCATTGCGGCGGAATCGGCAGTCCAAGAGGGCAATACTGAGCATGCCGCAGTACTCTTCGACGCACTGGCCGATATTCGTGCCGGATACTCGTCCCCGATTTCGCCTGCGGAAACTCTGATGGATGCCGCACTATCACTCAGTAACGTGGGCGCTACAAGTGAACTGACTGACCACCTGATGGAACGCTCACGTGGCTACGTGGTTGGGTCCTGGGAATCGGCCAAGTGGCATGAAGCACAGGCGCTGTTGTGCTGGTCTGTGTGGGACAACGACGGCGTGTACAAGTACGCCGACGAAGCTGCCGAGCTTTTCTTAGAAGCCCACGCCCCTGCCGACGCCGCCCGCACACTGACCATCGCGGTGCGTGCTGCTGCTAGTGATAACAATGAGGAACGCGCCCGCCGGTTCGCGGTTCGCATCGGCGACCTAGTCGGCCCGGATCACCCGGTGCGCGATGAAGTTCGTGGACTAATGCGTAGCTTTTCAAACCCGGCTTAACAGCGCACCCGACTGCACAGGTCTGAAAAACAAAGCAGTTTTTGCATCTTCCCGATGCCACGGGCGAAGATAGTCCAATGGTCTGGTGGGAAGAAGAAAACTCTGAGTCTGGAATTCAAGTTGGCGATTGGGATACCGGCATCGCGGCCGACTACGCGTCAGGGAATTCAGAAAACGCATCAGCAACGGAGAACTCGTCCGAACCCCTGGACTTTCCTCCCCTGCCCAATCCGCTAAAGGCATTACCGGACTCACTTCCGGAGCTGCTGGTTATTTCCCGCAGGGCCGGTGCCACGCTCGACCACGTCACCAGTTGGCGCGCTGTCACCAAGTTCGCCCACACGCACTGGTTAGCCGACGCGCCTACCAACTCCCCCGATGTCGTTGGCGAATTCCACGCACTCAGGCACGCAGTCGCCGACCAACTGGAATTAGTAGAAGAAGCCGCTGCTGCACGCGCCGAGTGGCTGCGCTGGGCAACTGAGGCCAACATCCGCCCCGCGATCTTGCACGCACGCTCCTACGGAGCATTCGCCGAGGCAGAGGCCTTCATCGACGCCAACCCAGGTGATGCCATCACCGGCCGGCGCCCCGAGGACTCCGAAATCCCCGAGCTGATCAGGCTTACTAAGGACATCGTCGCCACCACTCCACAGCCCGGGGAGGCCTATTACTACCTGGTCAGCGCGGCTGTTGCTGGTGCCGCAGCATCGCTGGCGCGCCGGGCGGAAATCGCCGGTCAACTCTCTGAATGGTCCGCACGCTGGGCACCAAAGCGAAGCAGTTTTGATGACCGCAAGCTATTGGAGGCGCAGCTCGCGCACAGCCGTGGTGAGCTGCGCAGGGCCGCCCGCATCGCAGCCAGCGTCGCGGCAGCCCCTCAGTCGGAACCCGTCACCACGACGATTGAAGCTCGCCAATTCCTGGCTTTCCTCTCTCTGGAAGCTGGTGAGGAAGCGGAGGCAATCCGCCAGCTACGCCCAATCGTGCAGGCTGGTCTCGATGCAGGACTCACGGTCGCGGTGCTTCGCAGCGTGCGTCTGCTCTGTGCGCTTCTCAACGCCCACGGCGATTTCGCGGAATCCGCCGCAATTGCCCGCCGCGCGCTCGCCAGCGCCGAAGGCATTCCGGTCAACCCCATCACCATGGATATCCAGCTCGTTCTGGCCCGCAGTCTCCTCGACGCCGACGAGGTTGACGAGGCGCTGCGCTTTGCCGAACCAGTTGCGCACTGGTCAGCATTTACCGCCGATGAAGAACGCACCGACGCGGCTTTTTCTATTGCCTCCGCAGCCGCGGGTCTCGGCCATAATCCCCGCCAGGCGGCAAAGCTGCTCATCGAACACGGCGAGCACCTTGAACGCAACGGCGATACCAAGGGTGCTGCCAAGGCCTACCGCCAGGCTGCGCGTTCCATCATTCATGTCATTGACCTGGTCATTTCCGAAGAGGGCTCCGAATTCACCGCCGAGATCGTCTCCGAGGACGCTTCCGCCGTCATTGACCACACGCTCAACGAGGCTGAGGACCTGCTGCTGCGTTCTCAGAAGCTCATCTCCGACGACTGGTCACTCGCCGACTGGCACGACGATGCCGCCTACGTCTTCTACTCCGCTGGCCGCGACACTTTGGCCATCAACCATGTGGAAGCCGCCGCGAAGGGCTACCTGCAGTCCGGCGATGGCGAGGAAGCCGCCCGCGCGCTGCTGGCGGGGGTTCGATACCGTCTCGACGCGGGTGATTCCGACGGTGCCGCCGCCTACGCCCGGCGCGTCGAAGAGCTTCTGCCCCGCGACGTGTGGGAAGGCCATCCTGTTCTCGATGCCCTTGACGTCATCATCATTCAGTCGCTTGACGACGAATACTAGCGCCCCGCCCACTTCAGTGCTGGCGGTGGCACAAAGTAGAGTGTTAGGTCATGACTACTTCTGGTGATTCCGCGACTTCTAGCCCGCAGCAGCTTTTCGACGCCGCCACGGCATTGGCTGAGGAAAACAACCTCTGGGAAGCAGCCCTAACTCTGATGCAGGGGTTCGAGGAGCTCGGCGACGAGGCGGATGCTCCGCAGACCGACAGTCTGGGGCGCCCCATCCGTGGCTCTGCACCGAAGCTGATGGACAAGGCCGCGGACTGGTTGGATTTGCTGGATAACCTGGAGAAAGACGGCTTCGAGCCGACTGCGGACACCCCTCCGCGCCACTTGCGCTGGGCGATGTGGCACACCTTGAACGGCCAGGCAGAGATTCGTCGAGGACATCAGGGGCGCGCCATTGATCACCTGGAGTTGGCGGCGGGACTTTTCCAGTCCGACAAGCTCAATATCCAGGCCGTGCCTCTGCTTGCACAAATTGCACAGTGCCACCTGCATTTGGGCGATGTCGCTGCTGCGGAGAAGGCGCTTTACCGCGCACAGGAAACCTGTGATGAGCAATCGCGGGAGCGCTGGGGGTCGGCACTAAGCGAGATTGGCGCAGAAATCGCCCGTCGCCTGTAGGCGAAGCTGCGAAGCGATACCGGGGGCTGATTCAGCTACTGCTCGTCGAAGTCGAGTCCGACATCGAACACCTTGGCCGAGTGGGTTAGCGCGCCCACAGCCAGGTAATCGACACCACAGGACGCGTACTCACGAGCCACATCGATGGTCAGTCCACCAGAGGACTCAAGCTGCGTGGCCGGAGAAATCTGCGAGCGGCGCTGCACCGCAATCTGGGTCTCCCAGACCTCGAAGTTGTCCAGCATGACGATGTCCGGCTTCATCGGCAGGATCTCATCGAGCTGTGCGAGGGTATCGACTTCCACCTCACACGGCAGCTCCGGGTACTGATCCCGCACCCTCTTCAACGCACCGGACACGGAACCGACAGCCACCACGTGATTGTCCTTAATCAGTGCTTCATCGCCCAAAGCGTAGCGGTGGTTAATTCCGCCGCCGCAGGTCACAGCATACTTTTCCAGGTTGCGCAGCCCCGGCAGCGTCTTTCGGGAATCGCGCACCCGCGCACCGGTGCCAACGATTGCGTCAGCCCACTGGCGCGTCGCAGTAGCTACACCACTGGCGTGCGTGAGGATATTCAGCATTGTCCGCTCAGCAGTCAGCAACCCCCGAGTCGGCGCAGAAATCGTTGCCAGCACTGTGCCAGGACGCACCAGGGTGCCATCTTCAACGTGCTTTTCGACGGTGAACTCACCCGAGATGACCTCCTGCAGCGTCCACTCCACCGCATCGATTGCCGCGATAACGCCCTCTTGCCGGGCCACCAGGCGGGCGAGTGCCTGCGCAGATGCCGAGACTGTCGACAGCGAGGTCACATCCGGCCCGAAGCTCATGTCTTCCTGTAGTGCCGTCCGAATGAGGCCACGGGTGATGTTTTCGTTCAGCACCCCGCGCAGAGTGTCCTTCTCAAGAGTCATGGTTAGCTAATCCCCATCCTTTTCAAACCAAGTGTGGCACCCCAAAGTATATGGTCGTGCCAATGCTGCTTCGACGACTTTCCTTGCGGCCACGACCTGAACCGATTGCGGGAGCCGATCGATAACCGCCAACGCCTGCCGCAAGCTCTGCTCATTACGCGTTACACCAGCGCCTTCCTGCATCGCCGTCTGCAACCGGAAAAGCTGCCGTGGTTCCAGTTCTGACCGTGGCTGAGGCAGGCTTTCAACGGCCGCTGCGAATTCCTCGTCCCCGACCGGCACAGCGTGTGTTTCAGCGACTTTTTCGACCACCCGCTTGCCGACGACCAGGCCCTCCAGCAACGAATTGGAGGCCAACCTGTTGGCACCGTGGAGCCCTGTTGCGGAGCATTCGCCGGCCGCATAGAGGCCCGGCACACTAGTTGCACCGAATGGGTCGACGGCAATACCACCACAGGTGTAGTGGACCGCCGGGGCCACGGGAATGAGGTCCTTGGTCGGATCAATCTCCGCTGCGGTCAGGCCCGCTGTGATCGTCGGAAAGCGGGCGGCGAAGTTGTCGATGTGACGTGCGTCGAGGAAGACGTGGTCCTCGCCGAGCTCGCGCATGCGAGTCGCGATGGCGCGCGAGACGATATCGCGCGGAGCCAGGTCCCCGCGAGGGTCAACGCCGGCGGTCACACTGTTGCCCCGGGAGTCGACGAGAATGGCTCCTTCACCACGGACAGCCTCGCTGATGAGATGGCGTCGGCCGGTGCCATCTGATGCCGAGCGCTCGTCATAGAGCACCGTCGGGTGAAACTGGATAAACTCCATGTCCCGAATCTCCGCGCCAGCATCGGAGGCCATGCCGATAGCCTCACCGCGGGCACCCGAGGGGGCCGTGGTCGCGCGGTAAATATGGCCCACGCCGCCGGTAGCCAGCAGAGTGGCGCCTGCTCGAATAGCTCCACCCCCACGGGGATCCGCTACCAGCGCCCCCAGCACGCGGCCGTCTTTGCCAACGATGAGCTGGCGCGCTGTGGCGTTTTGTAGTACTCGCACGCCGGTAACTGAGGCTTCTAGGGCGCGCTCGATTTCAGCACCAGTGGCGTCACCGCCGGCATGAATGATGCGCCGCGCGTGGTGTCCGCCCTCTTTGGTGCGGGAATATACGGCCGGGTTATCCCGCGCCGGGTCGAATGTAGCGCCTAGCCCTATCAGCCACTCGGTCGCCGCAGCGCCAGCACGGATGATAGAAGCCACGGCCCCTTCATCGCAGTGGCCGGCACCGGCATCGAGAGTATCCGCGATGTGGGAATCAGTGGTGTCATCGAACCCATTGGCCACATGGCCGCTGGGGTCGTCGTCAAGCCCGACGACCGCGAGCCCGCCCTGTGCGAGATTCGTGGCCGCATCGGCGAAACGTAGCTGTTTGCGGGCACCGACGCGCCACTCGACGCTGTCGATAACCAGCACGTCGAGGCCGAGCTCAAGGGCCCGACGCGCAGCACTGAGCCCTGCGACTCCCCCGCCGATGACGAGGAAGTCACACGTCAGTGTCCAACTGTCGAATGATGGGCGCAGACCAAACGTGTTACTCGCCTCCGCCTGGGTTACCGATGGCGATCATGCGCTCGACAGAAGCGCGCGCCTTGTCGGCGACATCCGGCTCGACATCGACTTCATCAGTGCCCTCAACGAGGCAGCGCAGCAGAGCCGCCGGAGTGATGAGCTTCATGTACGAGCAGGAAGCGCGGTCGTTGACCGGCTCAAAGTCGACATCCGGTGCGGCCTTGCGCAGCTGGTGGAGCATGCCCACCTCAGTGGCCACGAGCACCTTGCCGTTGGGCTTGTTCTCCTTCAGCTTCTGCGCCTCGGTCAGCATCTCGCCGGTGGAGAGCATCTGCACGCGCTCGGGCTCGATGGTGCCTTCACCTGCGAGGTAAATCGCAGAGTTCGCGCAACCGCACTCCGGGTGAATGAACAGCTGCGAATCGGCGTTCTCTTCCGCGCGGTGCGCGAGTTCCTCACCATTGATGTTGGCGTGGACGTGGCACTCACCAGCCCATACCTTGATGTTGTCGCGGCCGGTCTCACGGCGGACGTGTGCGCCGAGGAACTGATCCGGGTTGAACAGGATCTCCTGGTCTTCCGGGATGGACTTGACCACGTCGACGGCGTTGGAGGAAGTACAGCAGATGTCGGTCAGAGCCTTTACGTCTGCCGTGGTGTTGACGTAGCTGACCACCAGTGCGCCGGGATTCTCAGCCTTCCACTCGGCCAGTTCGTCTGCAGTGATGGAGTCCGCCAGGGAGCAGCCGGCGCGCTCATCCGGGATGAGGACGGTCTTCTCTGGGCTCAGAATTTTGGCGGTTTCCGCCATGAAGTGGACACCACAGAAGACGATGACGTCAGCATCGGTTTCCGCAGCGATGCGGGAAAGTCCGAGGGAGTCGCCGGTGTAATCGGCAATATCCTGAATCTCCGGCAGCTGGTAGTTGTGCGCAAGAATTACGGCATTGCGTTCGCGGGCGAGGCGCCTAATCTCCTGGGCCCAGCGCTCATCTGCAATTACGCCACCGTAGCGGCCATCTTTATCGACTACCGATTCGTACAGATCCGATTCAAGGCGCGGCAGGCTGGAAGCATTGGCCGCAAGGCTGGTATTCACGGAAAACTACGTCCTTACTTCAATGGGCTGTGGCTACGACCGGAAAAAACGCCGTCACCGTTACCGGCAACGGTCCCCGGAGGCATTCGCAGCGGACTCAAACGGGCAAGTGCAAGAGACCTAAGCTCGCCACACAATATCGAAAAAGCCCCTAAATCGGGGCGAATACTGACATCGAAGACGAACCTATTTCCCAAAATTGTAAGGCTTGTATAAGCCTATTTCCCAATAACTACCCCTGTTCAGTAGGAAATAGTGCTTTACGACGGCCCCCGCGCAGAACCTCACTGCCTCACTTAGTGACCGAATCTGCGTCCGCAACATTGTCCGCAGCGCTCTCGTTACCTTCCGTGAAGTCCGTTTGGAACAACACCCGGGACCACAGTGCGAGCATGGCAACCAGTGGCGCGACGAGCAGTGCTACATAGGTTTTGAAGTCTGGAATCACCGAGAACTTATCGCCCGGCTGCATGCCCGCCAGATCCGGCTGGAGCAATGCCGCAACCGACTGACCGACGAGGTACGTCACTGCTGCGCTCATCAACGCGGAGAAACCTGCCCAGCCAATTGCTGTGAGCATCTGCACAGGCGTCGTGATGGCACGGTTTCGGAAGGTAGTAATTCCCAGCACCAGGCCGCTGATGGCAGTGACAGCAACAAACCAGAGCAGCCCAATAAAACCAGCGTCAACGGTTTCCTGAATAATCGCTAGTTGGTTATCCGGGAGCATTTGCACTTGCTGCTTGGGGCGTAAGAATGCCCAGGCCACTCCGGCTATCGTTCCCGTTACAACGGAAAAGAGAACAATACCCGAGGCCATTGCCACGCTCTGCTTTTCAACGTGTGGGACTCGGGTATTTTTCATAGTCATAGTTGACTAACTTACCTCACGGCGCACATCCAGTACTAGCGTGCCCGAATGGCGCACTAGCACAACCAGCGCCTTTTATCGCTGCTCCAACATAACGGAGTCCACTTCGCCGTGGCGCGAGCACTTTGCAGTCCAGCCGTCCGGACGCACCTGCACCACCATCCGGCGCCCACAGAGCTGGCAGAACCGAGGCGCCTCCAGTCCAGCTTTTGCACCATAGGAGCGTTCGCGCACTTCACCAGCTTCGAGGTCGGCGCCGGTAAAAGGATCGAACTTGGGCTCATCTCCCAGCACCATGGCCTGGAGCAGCTCTGTGGAGTCGACTTTCTTACTCCGCGGCGAGCGCGGGCTAGATGTCCGAGGCTTAGACAGTTGCATTGAGAGCCTTAATTGGGAGTCGTACCTTGCCAAGCATGTCTAGATCCTGCTCCGCCGGACGGCCCAGAGTGGTCAGGTAATTACCGACAATGACAGCGTTGATACCGCCGAGCAGCCCCTTTTCTGCGCCCAGGTCTCCCAGGGTGAGCTCACGACCACCAGCAAAACGCAAGATAGTCTTCGGCAGTGCCAAACGGAAGGCACCGATGGCACGCAGTGCATCCTTAGCTGGCATCGGCTCGCGACCGGCGAACGGAGTGCCCGGGCGCGGGTCGAGGAAGTTCATCGGCACCTCGGTCGGGTTGAGCGCCGCCAGGTCCTGAGCAAACTCAGCACGCTGCTCAAGGGTCTCGCCCATACCCAGGATGCCGCCACAGCAGACTTCCATGCCAGCTTCGCCGACCATGCGCAGGGTGTCATGGCGCTCTTCCCAAGTGTGGGTGGTCACGACCTGCGGGAAGTAGCTCTTGGCGGTCTCAAGGTTGTGGTTGTAGCGGTGAATACCAGCCTTGGCCAGGCGATCCACCTGTTCCTGCGTCAGAATGCCCATCGATGCGGCCACATTAATGTCAACCTCTGCCTGAATGGCGGCGACGGCCTGTTCCATCTGGCTGAGCAGTCGCTCATCCGGCCCCTTTACTGCAGCAACGATGCAGAACTCAGTCGCACCAGACTTTGCAGTCTGCTTGGCGGCGTCCACCAGAGCCGGGATATCCAGCCATGCCGAACGTACCGGAGACTCGAACAGACCCGACTGCGAACAGAAGTGGCAATCCTCTGGGCAGCCGCCAGTCTTCAACGAGATAATGCCTTCAACCTCGACCTCTTCGCCGCACCACTTCAAGCGCACCTCATGAGCCAGCGCCAGCAGTTTCTCGATGCTGTCGTCATCGAGGTTCAGAACCGCCAGGGTCTCCTCGTAGTTCAGCCCCTCTCCGCGGGCGAGCACCTTTTCGCGGGCGAGTTCCAAAATGTCCTGCTGCTGTTGAGTCATGGGGGGTGACGCTCCTTGAGGCTGGGGATAAAACTTGAACACCGTTTCAGAAGTTGTACAGTTATCAAACTTAATACCGCAGCTACAGAATGTCGAACAGGGTTCAATTCCCGTCGTGTCGCGGATTTACGCTCCCCATTTCAGCCTTGAGACATCTTCCAGATGATTCTTCTTTCGTCTACGGTAGGCAGTGTGCAATTGACCAAGGACATCATTGTCGACGCAGCTCTCACCATTCTCAACGAGTACGGACTCGGCGATCTCACGATCCGCCGCCTGACTCGCCACTTGGGTACCGCCGCTGGCGCAATGTACTGGCACTACCCTTCCAAGCAGGCACTGCTGGGCGCCGTCGCTGACCGCATCTTGGCTCCCTGCACAGAGTTTTCCGCCACAGGCGATTGGCGTGCCGACATCGAAGCCGTCGCCGAGCTGCTCTACTCCTGCCTCACCGCTCATCGGGATGGCGCCGAGGTCGTCTCGGCCGCGCTCGCTACGGGCACCGCCACGATTCGCCCCGAACAACTGCTTGCCGACGTCCTGGAGAACGCATCCGAAACCTCCATCAGCACCCCATCAGCGGCTGATACCGCGTCTGTCCTCGTGTACTTCATTCTCGGTGCGACAGTCGACCAGCAGACAGCCATCGCGCTTAATCTAAATGGCGCCAAGGGCGTTTCCGACAATGGTGATGCCAGTGGCGAGAACACCGCCGGTAAGGACGCTGAGGTCGAGATTTCCTCTGAAGATACGGCTACACAGACAAAAGAGCTCGGCCGCCAGCGCATTGCACTGGGAACCGAGCTCTTTATCGCCGGAATTGCGGGGGTTGCGGAGACTAAGGGGATTGCAGGTCAGTAAGCCCCGCTGAAACAATCACGCTCACGGTCAAGCCCCGGCGCTAGAGCACCAGAGCTGCTACCCAACCAGCTGCCAGCAGCGGCAGGTTGAAGTGCAGGAAGGTCGGAATAACCGAATCGCGAATGTGGTCGTGCTGCCCGTCGGCATTGAGACCCATCGTCGGGCCGAGCGTCGAGTCCGATGCCGGCGAACCAGCATCACCTAGAGCACCTGCAGTACCAATGATGGCGACGGTAGCCATCGGCGAGAAGCCCAGCGACAGACACAACGGCACATAGATGATGGCGATAATCGGCAACGTCGAGAAGGACGAACCAATACCCATCGTGACCACCAGACCAACGACCAGCATGGCGAATGCAGCGGCAGGCTTGTTGCCCGCAAACAGCTCTGCAGTAGCGGTCACCAGCGGCTCGATCTGGCCGGACTCCGACATCACCGAGGCGAAGCCCTGTGCAGAAATCATGATGAAACCAATCAGGGCCATCATCTTCATACCGGCGGTGAACACGTCGTCCGCCTCACGCCAGCGCACGGCGCCGGTGAACATGAAGATTGCCAGACCAGTGAGTGCACCAATCAGCAACGGATCGGCATCGGTCTCCATAGAATTCATCACAATCTGGACGACGAAAGTCACCACGATTGCAACGAGAGCGACGATAACTCGGTACTTCGACACCGGTTCGTCAGACTGGGTTTCTGCGTGTGAGGACTGGGCAATCGGCCGATCTTCGTAATGCCGTGGCTTCCGGTAGGAGAAAAATACGGCAATGGCCAGACCGGCCAGCATGCCGAGAGCCGGGATGCCCATCGTCATCATGATGTTGATATTGGAAACATCAAGGCCAGCATTCTCGATGTTCCCCAGCAGGATGTCGTTCAGGAAGATAGAACCGAATCCGACCGGAACCCACATGTAGGTGGTGACCAAGCCGAAGGTCATCACACTGGTAATCATTCGACGGTCGATGTTGAGGCGGTTAAATACCGGCAACAGCGGCGGAATAATCAGCGGGATAAACGCAATGTGAACTGGGATGAGGTTCTGCGACATAATCGCCATGGCCAAAATGCCGGCGACCATACCCCACTTGGTCCATGCCTCTGCCTTAGATTTAGCGCCTTCATCCTCCGTACCGATCTTGGCAATCAGCCAATCGGCCAGCAATTTGGGCAACCCAGAGGATGCCACTGCCATGGCAAAGGCACCCAGCATGGCATAGCTCAGGGCAATCTTCGCACCACCAGAGAGGCCTTCCTGGAAGGCAACCATTGTGGCATCGAGCCCCATACCGGCGGAAAGACCACCGACTAAGGCGCCAATAAACAGCGCTAGCACAACGTGTACCCGGCAGACCGCCAGGATTAGCATCACCAAAACGGCGAGAAGAACGGCATTCATAAGGAAAATATTAAGGCAACCTTAAGTATTTCCAGCAACCGGGGCTAGAAAGACTTCACCCCAAAATCTTTACACCCCGGCTAATGCGGCTAATCAATCGAGACGAGTCCCTGGCCGCCCTGCACTGCGTCGCCGACTTCGACATGAATAGAGCCGACGGTGCCTGCAGCCGGGGCCGTAATCTCGGTTTCCATCTTCATTGCCTCGAGAATGAGCAGCACCTTCCCAGCCTCAATCTTCTGGCCTTCCTCGACCAAAATCTTGCTGACCGAACCTGCCAGTGGCGCCACCACCGAATTGGCGGAGACACCCGAGACACTAGCGGTGGCCGGCTCAACGGAAGCGCTCGACGATCCACCCAACACGATGGGCGAAAGACGCTTGGGCTCCTCAACTACTTCAACGTCGACATCGTAGGCAATGCCGCCGACAGTCACTTTCAATTTCATGGCTCAACAATCCTCACGTAGCAAAAGTCAATGAGTCAGACTCAATTAAGTCGGGTATCGAAAATTTCCAACTAACGCAGGTTGCGCTGCTGCTGGATCTGGCGTCCCTGCGCAGCCCACGTCTTATGGCGGTTGTATCGAATTGCCTTCACCTTGCCGCGATTGCCCAGGTACGCAGACACCGCTGCCGAAATGGCGATGACAGTATCCTCGGGGATATCTGCGTCCACGCGTTTGCGCAGTTCAGCCAACTCGCTTTCTGCCTGATTCAGGCGTGCCGTGGCCTTCTGCAAGCTTGTCGAGGTCGCATCCAACCGGTCGGTCAGTTCAGCGACGAGCGCTCGCAGCTCCTTAATCTCACCGATGCCGTCAGACATTACTGTGGCCCCAATCCGTGCTTCTTGGCCGGGCGAACCTCGCGCTTGTTACGCAGAACCGACAGTGCGTCAGCCACACGCAGGCGGGTTTCCGCCGGGTCAATCACGTCGTCGACCAGTCCGCGCGAGGCGGCGACATACGGCGTCGAGAAGCGTGTCTTGTATTCGGCGATACGCTCGTCGCGCACGCGCGCCTGCTCTTCCTCGTCGCCCGCGGCGGCAATTTCCTTTCGGAAGACCACGTTGACCGCACCCTCTGCGCCCATCACCGCAATTTCCGCGGTCGGCCATGCGAATACGTAGTCCGCACCGAGGTCCTTCGAGCACATCGCCAGGTACGCACCGCCGTAGGCCTTACGCATGACGACGGTCACCTTGGGCACAGACGCTGCGGAGTATGCGTAGAGCATCTTTGCGCCGTGGCGGATGATGCCGCCATGCTCCTGGGTGACGCCCGGCATGAAGCCAGGAACGTCAACCAGGGTGACCAGCGGGATGTTAAAGGCATTGCAGAAGCGGATGAACTTTGCGCCCTTGTCCGAGGAATTGATGTCCAGCACACCGGACATCACGTTCGGTTGGTTGGCGACAAAGCCCACGGTACGGCCCAAAACTCGACCAAAGCCGACAACCAGGTTGGTGGCAAAACCCGCCTGGCACTCGAGGAAATCGCCATTGTCCGCAATACGGATGATGACCTCGCGGACGTCGTAGCCCTTCTTGCCATCGACGGGGACGATGTCGCGTAGCTCTGGATCCGGCTCGGCGTCGAATACCGGATCCACGATTGGTGGCTCTTCCGTGTTGTTCTGTGGCAGGAAGCTTAGGAGCTTCTGCGCAATCAGGATGGCCTGCTCGTCATCGTCGGCAACGAAGTCGATATTGCCGGCCTTGGCCATGTGCGCATCAGCGCCACCGAGCTGCTCGGAGGTGACCTCTTCGCCGGTCACAGACTTAATAACACCCGGACCAGTGATGAACATCTGCGCCTTGCGCGTCTGAATGATGAAGTCGGTCAGAGCTGGCGAGTAGGCAGCGCCTCCAGCACATGGACCTGCAATGATGGAAATCTGCGGCACCAGACCGGATAGCCAGACATTGTTGTAGAAGACCTGGCCATAGCCCGACAGAGAGTCAATTCCCTCTTGAATGCGAGCGCCACCGGAGTCGTTGATGAAAACGAACGGAGTGCCGTTGTCGGCAGCAGAGCGCATGGTGGCCGCAACCTTGCGGGACTGCGTTTCACCAGCGGAGCCACCCATGACCGTGAAGTCCTGGGAGGCCACGTGTACTGCCCGGCCGAGAACCGCGGCAGTGCCGGTGACCACGCCGTCGGCAGGCGCGTCGGCAGTATCCATGCCGAAGTCGGTGGTGCGGTGAGTCATGAACATCCCGGTTTCACGGAAAGTGCCCTCGTCGACGAAGTTGTCGATACGCTCGCGGGCAGTCATCTTCCCACGTTCGTGCTGCTTGGCCTGGCGGGCTTCACCGCCACCGGACTCAACACGGCGACGCTGAGCATCCAAATAATCCAGGCGCTCCGCCATCGAGGCATCGACGCCCGGCGCGACGGCATCCGCCGAATTCGGCTGGTTTGCTGAACTTTGCGACATTGCTATCTCTTCTCCCGATGTTCCTAGGCGGGTTCCACCTGGACGGTCTGCGAACGACCGCCAACGGTGACCTTGTAGCGAATTGGCTCGCGAATGGCATTGGCAGCACCTGAGGCCTGCTCCGCCTCGCGCTTGAGCTGTTCGGCAGTCTTACCGACGTTCTTCGGCCCTTCGCCGCGCGTGGTGAAGAATCCCGGTGCGACGGATGGGAACAGTGCGTTGGTCAGGACGTCCTCGGCGGTGCCGTTGTAACCGTCGAGCTCCTTGGCCTGCTCGACCAGGTCGTCCCACTCTGGCTCGAGGAGATCAGCCGGACGAACAGTGATTTCTTCCTTCTTAGTCTGTTCCGCTGCCTGCTTAATCAGCTCTGGGTTGCGCTCACCCGGGCACTGCCCGTAATAGCCGAGCATGAGGTCAGCGAACTCAGCCGTCATAACCTTGTAGCGTCCCATCAGCACGTTAAACACAGCTTGCGTGCCGACGATCTGCGAGCTCGGAGTCACCAGCGGCGGGTAACCGGCGTCCTTTCGGACAATCGGTACTTCACGCATGACCTCTTCGACGCGGTCGCCCGCGCCCTGGGCCTTGAGCTGGTTTTCCATGTTCGACAACATGCCGCCAGGAATCTGCGACATGAAAATGTCGGTATTGACCAGGGTTTTCGACTCGAACTCTGCGTACTTCGGACGCACCTTGCGGAAGTGGTCACGAATGGTAATCAGATTATCCATGTTCAGGTCGGTGGTGTAGTCGGTTCCCTCCAACATTTCCACCAGCGACTCGGTCGGGTTGTGTCCCGGCCCCAGCGACATCGACGAAATTGCTGTGTCCACGACATCCGCACCAGCTTCGATGGCCTTCATCAAAGTCACCATGGTGACACCGGTGGTCGAATGACAGTGGACGTTAATCTGGGTGTCCTCGCCGTAAGTTTCCTTGATGCCACGGATGATGTCGTAAGCCGGCTGGGGTTTCAGCAGCGCTGCCATGTCCTTCAACGCAATGGAATCCGCCCCCATATCCAGTAGACGACCAGCGAGCTTCACGTACCCGTCGACGTCGTGAAGCGGAGACGTCGTGTAGCAGATCGTGCCCTGCGCATGCTTGTCGACGTTCTTAACTGCGCGCATGGCGTGCTCGAGATTGCGTGGATCGTTGAGGGCGTCGAAAACACGGAATACGTCCATGCCGTTTTCAGCGGACTTTTCGACGAACTTGTCAACCACCATGTCCTCGTAGTGGCGGTAGCCGAGGAGATTCTGACCGCGCAGCAGCATCTGCAGGCGGCTGTTCGGCATCAGTTTGCGGAATGTCCGCAGTCGCTCCCAGGGGTCTTCGTTGAGGAAGCGAATGCAAGCGTCGAAGGTTGCGCCACCCCAGCACTCCACACTCCAAAAACCGGCCTTGTCCATTTCTTCACAGACATCGACCATGTCTTCCATAGCCATTCGCGTTGCCATGAGGCTCTGATGAGCGTCTCGGAACGCTACTTCCGTTACACCAATGGTTCGTGGACTCATAATTCCAAAAGTAAAGGCCTTTGGGAATCTTCGCGCGTTGGTGACCGCGAATATTGGTGATTCGGCGCCCGCCAAGGTGCGTTTAGAGTGTCAAATTGCCCACTTGCAGGGTTAAATACTTATTTTCACGCGAAGTTTATGCTCTTAATCGTTCGACTCGAATTTTTCCTTGGGGGTCGTTTTTGCGAAGTGCGCTCGACAGATGGGACGGATGGCGCGCCCACACGGGACCGAAAAAGGCTCATGTTTTTTACAAAACGGTTAAGGTAGTCACATGAACCAAGCAAATACAGTCGGCGATTATCAAGTATGGCCGGGTGAGCCTTACCCGCTCGGATCTACCTACGACGGCGCTGGCACCAACTTTGCACTCTTTTCCGACGTTGCGGAAAAGGTTGAGCTTTGTCTGATTAGCGCCGAAGGCGAAGAAACACGCATTGAGTTGGAAGAAGTCGATGCGCATATCTGGCACTGCTACATCCCGTCCATCATGCCGGGCCAGCGCTACGCCTACCGCGTACACGGCCCATTCGATCCGGCCAACGGTAAGCGTTGCGACCCCAACAAGCTGCTGGTCGACCCATACGCCAAGGCTTTCGACGGCGAATTCGACGGTCACCCATCACTGTTCAACTATGACATTCATGACCACTCGAAGCGCAACACCGAGGACAGCCTGGGACACACCATGACCTCCGTGGTCATCAACCCATTCTTCGACTGGGGCGCTGACCGCGCACCTCGCACGCCGTACAACGAGACCGTGATTTACGAAGCCCACGTCAAGGGCATGACCATGACTCACCCGGATATCCCGGAGGAGCTACGTGGTACCTATGCCGGTCTCGCGCATCCGGCAATTATTGACTACCTCAAGGACCTTGGTGTCACGGCTATCGAACTGATGCCGGTCCACCAGTTCCTCCAGGACGACCACCTGCGCGAAAAGGGGCTGCGCAACTACTGGGGCTACAACACCTTCGGCTTCCTGGCACCGCACCAGGACTACTCGGCTTCCCAAAAGCCAGGTGGCGCAGTCAGCGAGTTCAAGGGCATGGTGCGCGCATTTCACGATGCGGGCATTGAGGTCATCCTCGACGTGGTCTACAACCACACCGCCGAGGGCAACCACATGGGCCCAACCATCTGCTTCCGAGGCATCGACAACGAGGCCTACTACCGCCTGGTCGAAGGCGATCGCCAGCACTACATGGACTACACCGGTACCGGTAACTCCCTCAATGTGCGCCACCCGCACTCCCTGCAGCTGATTATGGATTCGCTGCGTTACTGGGTCTCCGAGATGCATGTCGACGGCTTCCGCTTCGATTTGGCCTCCACCTTGGCTCGAGAATTCCACGATGTCGATCGCCTCTCCGCCTTCTTTGACTTGGTGCAGCAGGATCCGATTGTCAGCCAGGTCAAGCTCATCGCAGAGCCGTGGGATGTCGGCGAAGGCGGCTACCAGGTCGGCAACTTCCCACCGCAGTGGACTGAATGGAACGGTAAGTACCGTGACACTATTCGCGACTTCTGGCGCGGTGAGCCATCCACGCTCGGCGAGTTCGCTTCACGTATCACCGGTTCCTCGGACCTGTATGCAAACAATGACCGCCGCCCAACTGCGTCGATTAACTTCGTGACCGCGCATGACGGTTTCACCCTCAACGACTTGGTCAGCTACAACGAGAAGCACAATATGTCCAACGGCGAGGACAACCGCGATGGCGAGTCCCACAACCGTTCGTGGAACTGCGGTGTGGAAGGCCCGACCGACGACGAGCGCATCATTTCGCTGCGCGCCCGCCAGCGTCGTAACTTCCTGACCACTCTCCTGCTGTCCCAGGGCACTCCGATGATTAGCCACGGTGACGAAATGGGACGTGGCCAGAAGGGCAACAACAACGTCTACTGCCAGGACAACCGTTTGGCCTGGGTCGACTGGAATCAGACTCGTACCAACTCTGAACTGGTCGAATACACCCAGTTCCTGACTGAGCTGCGTGCGGAACACCCAGTCTTCCGACGCCGCCGCTTCCTGCGCGGTGGCCCGCTCGGTGCGGAAACCGACGATCGTGACATTGCCTGGCTGACCTATGAGGGTCGTGTCATGACGACCGATGACTGGAACTTCGACTTCGGCAAGTCGTTGATGGTCTGGCTCAACGGCGATGCCATCACTGAGCCTGACCGCCGAGGTCACAGGATTGAAGATGACTCTTTCCTGTTGTGCTTCAACGCTCACCACGAGGACATCATGTTCCAAATTCCGGGCACCGAATACGCACACAGCTGGGAAGTCATCATCGACACCACAGAGATCACGGGTCGCCCGACCCGCGAGCGCATCGTTGAGCCAGAAGGCGAGCTCCGCGTGCCAGCCCGTTCTACCATCGTGCTGATCGAGCGGCACTAGCCGCGTCCGCGTTGGGTGTAGGGGCCTGGGCCTGGGTTTGTTCCTACACAAAAATCCCCTGTCGGCGGAAGACTTTTCTTCCACTGACAGGGGATTTTTCGGCTCTGAGTTCAACTCAAAACAGGGTTTGGGTCAACACAGCACTGCGGGAGCCGAGCTGGCGTGAAGTCTTCTTACGCAGATGCGCGCATATTGAACTCCGCCTGAGAGTTCAACCAGTACTCCGGCTCGGTGTCAAAGTAGTCGGACAGTCGATTTGCGAGGTCAGTAGTGACCGCAGTGCGGCCGGTGCGAAAGCGCTCCAGAGTTGAGCTTGGCACGCCGATGGCAAGAGCCAGTCGGTAGATAGAGAGGTGTCGCGGCTCGAGGAAATTATCGTTCAAGATAGAACCAGGGTGCACAGGATGCGTGCTCAAAATGTTTACTCCTTATTTCATCGCTTCACTGGCATACGTTGTTTCCGCTTTGCCCTACGCTTGAGCTCGAAAGCTCGAACGACCAGTTACCGCCGTTCGTCGAAAAGTATAAGGAGCGCCCGCTCAAAATGCATCCGGACATTTAACCCCCCAAAACATGTGGTTTTCAGGGGTACAGACACCCCCACTGTCCGAACGCTCCATAAATATTCCTATTTTTGTGGGCATTTCCACATTGTCGGAAGCCATGTGTACTCGGCGAGAACCGCAGGTACCGCAGCCTCTATGGGGCTCAATCCGCCATCGGCGCTACCATCTAGTGCATGACTACGACCACGCCATCCTCCGAGCCCGCCGTCGTCTTCGAGCTCACAGGCGACACGGTGACTATTACCGCAGATGGGCTCCGCCTTACCCACACCATCAACACGGCTAGCACCGACCCCGCGAAGCCCCTCCCGCTTGCCGACGTTGCGGAGGTCGCATCGGCAAGTAAAAACGGTGTCTACACTCCGGCCAACCGCTTTTTCCCCGGCACGGTGGACCTCGGAGTAGCTTTGCCAAAGGCCCGTGTGATGCCTCATCGTCAGGCAGCAGCGCAGTTGCTGGCAGACCTCGTGGCGGAGATGGCCAAGAATCCGGAGTTCTACAACTCAGCAGATGCTTTTACTTCCACGTTGATGCCGTGGGTGGCACAGCGTGCGGCGGTCACCGAAGGCGTGAGTGTGGTTGAGGGCGCGGGCGACGTCGTAAAGCAGTCTGTGCCTTTTGCACCGCTTCCTACGGGGGATGAGGTTGCGGCGTCGGACATCGCACCGTTTGCGGCGTTCGATGTAGAGACAGCGAACGAAGACACCGGCTCGATTATTCAGCTTGGCGTTGCGGTCGTGCGTGGCGGGAAGGTGACGGAGCGTTATTCCTGGATGTGCCGTCCGCCAAAGGGGCTGGAGTATTTTGATGAAGCCAATGTCGCGATTCATGGCATCACGGCGGCGGATGTGGCCGGTGAGCCGTCATTTCCGGAGCAGCTGGCGAAGTTTGTTGACGTCGTTGGGGATTTGGACGTAGTTGCTCACAATGCGCGGTTTGATTTCACAGCCCTGTCGCGGGCGTGCCGGACGGAAGGCATTCCAGCACCGAAGTTGAATTTTGCGTGTACTTATATGTGGGCTCGGCAGATGCAGTTGGGGCTGCCCAATTTGAAGCTGCCGACATTGGCGGAGGCCGCGGGGGCGTCGCTGGAGAATCATCATGATGCGACGGCAGATGCGGTCGCATGTGCTGAGGTAGCGCTGTGGTTGATGGAGCAGCAGCGCGCAACATCGGTGGCTGATTTGAGCCAGAAGGTCTCGCTGAGCTTGGGCCAGATTGGCAGTGGACGAGTGCGGATGGTGCGCTATGACCCGGCTGGTGTCGCCAGCACTGGCGCCGGGACCAACGCGGGAACTGGTACTGGTGCTGGTGCGCAGTCCGGCAGTTCCGCGCCGTCACGTCGGCCGCGTCGCAATGCGAAGTGGGATGCGGCCAAGACACCGGACACCATTCCAGACCCGAATCCGGACGCGGATCCAAGCGGCCTGCTGTACCAGCAGCGGGTGACGCTGACCGGCGATTTTGCCCCGTATGACAAGGGCTTTCTGTGGGATAAGATCGCCTTTGCAGGTGCGAATATCAATAAGGGTGTCACGAAGAAAACGACCATTTTGGTCGCCGGTCCGTGGGATTCGGTGACGTCGAAGGAGAAGAGGGCTCGACAGCTGCAGGCCGAAGGCCAGGAAATCCAGATTTGGACTGAGAAGGAGCTCTTCACCGCACTCGGGCTGAATCCGGAAGAGGATGGCGCGTCCGAAGCAGGAGACACTGCGGAAGGGACACCTAGCGCCAGCGCCGGAAACAACTCCAGTGAGTCGGTTCCGTTGTTCGGTTCTACTTCCCTGCCCGGCGATGACGGAATGCCACCCTTCTAGGCCACGTTCACGAGAAGAAATTCGCATTCGGACGGCAGGCGCAGACTCTGGGGCTAGCTGCTGCCACAGCGGTCAGGCAGCAGCTTTTCCTGGTGGGCGGTATAAAGGGGAAC
The DNA here is from genome assembly GCF_001838335.1 of Corynebacterium sp. HMSC075F02. Lineage (NCBI taxonomy): Bacteria > Bacillati > Actinomycetota > Actinomycetes > Mycobacteriales > Corynebacteriaceae > Corynebacterium > Corynebacterium sp. HMSC075F02. The sequence goes on from NZ_KV836302.1 coordinate 99,339, forward strand.
ATGAGTCGCCGACCAATTACGTCCACCTACCGTCTCCAACTCCGTGGCCCCAAGGCCGACCCAAACGGGCGCGCTTTCACGTTCGCTGACGCGGCTGAACAGGTCGGCTACTTGGCAGACCTCGGAATTTCACACCTGTATCTGTCGCCTATCCTCACCGCCGTACCGGAGTCTAACCATGGCTACGATGTCATCGATCCGACGACGGTGAACCCGGAGCTCGGCGGCATGGAAGAGCTGCAGAAGCTCGCGCAGGTGGCGCACAAGGCCGGTCTGGGCATCATTATCGACCTGGTACCGAACCACCTCGGTGTTGAGGAGCCCAAGCTCAATGCCTGGTGGTGGGACGTTCTGACCTATGGCAAGGATTCTCAGTTCGAGCCATACTTCGACATCGACTGGCACGAGGACAACGGTGCCAACGGCAAGATGGGGTTGCCGATTCTGGGCTCCCCGGAGGATATCGACAAGCTGGAGCTCGACACGTCTGGTGACGAGCCACTTCTGCGTTACTACGACAATGCATTCCCGGTGCGCCCCGGCACCGAGGACGGCACCCCGCAGGAAGTACATGATCGCCAGGCCTATCGCCTGATGTACTGGAAGGACGGGGTCATTGGCTACCGTCGATTCTTCAGCGTCAACGGTCTGGCCGGCATCCGCCAGGAAAACCCGGTGGTATTCGAGCACACACACCGCATCATCCGCGAGCTGCTAGCTGCGGACATCATTGACGGTGTCCGCATTGACCACCCAGATGGCCTCAGCAACCCATTCGGATACCTCAGCGAGCTGCGCCGTCTACTCGGCGATGACAAGTGGCTGGTTATCGAGAAGATTCTGGGTGCCGAAGAGCCACTGGATCCGAGGCTCCAGGTTGACGGCACCACGGGTTACGACGCCCTGCGTGAGTTCGACAATGTCTTCGTCAACCGCGACTCCCGAGACGCCATGAGTATGTTGGCTCTGCAGCAGTCCGGTTCAACCTGGGACAAGACTGCCGTGCAGGCAACTGCGCAGGCTCTCAAGCACGATGTCGCTGCTCACGAGTTGGCTGCAGAAGTCCGTCGTCTAGCACGTGCCCTGCGCCGCGATAACTGGTCTATCAACGGTACCAGCGTCAGCGATGAGGTACTTATCGACACCATCTGCAAGCTGGTCGCTGCCATGCCTGTCTACCGTTCGGACTATGTCTCCCTGTCGCGAGTGGCTTCCACGGTCATTGGTGAGATGGCAGCGCGTTTCCCCTCGCGTGTCTTTGCCCTCGACCTCATTTCGGCAGGTTTGGTAGCCGGTGGTGAGGCCGCCACGCGGTTCGCTCAGGTTTGTGGTGCGGTCATGGCAAAGGGTGTCGAAGACACCACCTTCTACCGTGCCTGCCGCCTGATCAGCCTAAACGAAGTCGGCGGTGATCTCGGTCGCTACGGCATGTCTGCGGCGGAGTTCCACCTGTTGCAGTCGGAACGTGCTCGCCTCTGGCCACGAACCATGACCACGCTGTCCACGCACGACACCAAGCGCGGCGAAGATGTCCGCGCCCGCATTCTCCAGCTCTCCGATGTCTCCGGCGACTGGGCTGAAAATGTCCGCAACTGGATGGCCATCACCCCCGCCCCTGACGATGCCACCGGCTACTTCCTGCTGCAGAACATCATCGGAGTCTGGCCGACCGACGGCGTAATTACCGATGAACTGCGCGAACGCCTCCACGACTACGCCATTAAGGCCATCCGCGAGGCAGATGTGCACACCTCCTGGACGGAGCCGGTCGAGGAGTTCGAACTCGGCATTCGCAGCTGGATCGACGCGCTTCTCGACGGCCCCCTGACCGACTCCATCACAGAGTTCGTCCGCTCCATTGCGCCAGCTGCCCTGACCACGTCTCTGTCGCGCAAACTCCTCCAGCTTGTCGGCCCCGGCATCCCCGATACCTACCAGGGGACGGAGTTCACAGAGGACTCCCTGGTTGATCCCGACAACCGCCGGTTCGTCGACTACGATGCGCGCGTCGCGGCGCTGGATAAGGTTGCTCGCGATGAGGTCACGTCGGTAACTAAGAGTCCAGAGCACCCAGCTGAGCTGCCGGAGGACTTTACGGATGCCGATGCGGACGTCGCAAAGCTGATGGTGACTCACCACGGCGTGAAGCTACGTGCGGAGCGCCCGGAGTCCTTCGTCGGCGGTGCCTACCAGCCAGTATTCGCCGTTGGTGTGGGCGAGCGTCATCTGGTCGGCGCGGCGCGTGGACCGAAGGGCGAGCCGGAAGATGTTATCGCGCTGGTGACGCGCCGTCCGCTGGGGCTGCAGCGCGAAGGCGGTTGGGGCGACACTACAGTGACACTTCCCAAGGGGTTTTGGACCGACCGTTTCACCGGCCATACCTGGTCGGGCACCATCGCCGTGGCTTCTCTGTTCAGCTCCTTCCCAGTAGCACTGCTGGTACGCGAGGACGATGACGACTAAGCGCATGAAGGATTCGCTTGCCGACGGTTCCCGCGATCAGACCCGCAAGGCTCAGTTGGCGGAGGATCGAGAGGTTACACGTGCGCTGCAGTCGAAGTACGACTCGTGGGCAACTCGGCACCCCACCGCCGCGCAGGACTTTGTCGATGCGATTAAAGAGATTCTCTCCGATGCCGGTTTGGCCTTTGACAATGTCACGGCGCGGGTGAAGTCTTTCCGCTCATTGCGGCAGAAGGCCCTGCGTCGTGAAGCGGATGGCAGCTACGTCTACCCTGACCCGTGGCACGATATCCACGACATCATCGGTGTGCGTGTAACCACGTACCATTCGACGGAGATTCCCGCGATCATGGATGCGCTGGGAGATTCGCTGACTGTGCTGCGTAGGATTGACAAAACCGCGGAGACACGAATCAGCGGCCGGTTGGGATACGGCTCCCAGCACTTGATCTGCAAGGTGTCGACGGCGGCGCCGTCAGAGCTAGCTCCATATGCGGATATGCAGTTTGAGGTGCAACTGCGCACTGTGCTGCAGCATGCGTGGGCGGAATTTGAGCACGATATTCGCTATAAGGCCCCTGAGGGAGCGACAGACCCGCGGATTGATCGAGCTTTTGCGCTGGCCGCTGGCCTTATTGAGCTCGCGGATCAGCAGTTCGACCAAGTCGTTGCCGTGCTGGAGGAATCCACGCCGGACGATTCCGCGCAGGGAGAGGGCAAACAGCCCTCAGCTCCGGCAAAGACCACAGCCGATGACATTGTGGTGACTGAGGAAACCCTACCCGGCGTGCTGACGATGCTGCTTCCAGATGCGCCCCGATCGAAATCAGAACATTACGGCTGGGCAGAAGAACTGCTGGAGCGCAATGGCATTCGCACTGTCGGGCAGCTGCGAGAGCTACTTAATCCACAGCGCCTCAGTGCGGTAAGCAAGGCCATGAAGTACCGCTTTAACCCAGGCCATGTGCGTGTTATCGATGACCTACTACTAGCGGCTCGCGGTGAAAAGCACATCAAGGCCACTGCAGATACCAGCCATAACCCGAAGCGTCGACCAGCCCGTTTGCGCGCACGGTTGCAGCAACTAGCGGAGGCCGGGATGCCTATGAGCGACGTCCCCGAAGACGATCGAGCTGACGGCGATCGCGCTTCGTAGGCCGCCCGGCACCGCGATCGCGCATCGGCATCGATGCGAGAATCTCCCTCGGAGGCGGTGGCGGAGAGTGGTCGATATAGCACTGCCTGGCCACCGGAGCTCCGACCCGCTTCTTCACCGTCTTGGTGACCTCAACAATGTGTTCGCGGTGGTTTGCCCACAGTCGCACTCTGTCCCCTGGGACGACTAGAACTGAGGGTTTCACGGCTTCGCCGTTGACTTTGACGTGGCCGCCACGGCACGCATCTGCGGCCAATGAGCGAGTTTTCAGCAACCTGACCGCCCAAATCCAGGCATCAATACGCACTGGCTCGGTAGACAATTGCTGCTGAGCAGGCATTTACTGCGGATCCTTGTAGTTCACAATCCGCTGAACCTTTTGCCAATTGAGAAAACCACCGACCAGGCCGACTACTGCCAGGATGAGGAATAGAGACATGCTTCCGGCTAGAAGTCCGAGCACTGCACCGCCGACGACACCACTGCCTGCCCATACAACGGCATTGCGGGAGTACTTTCGCACCGCGTTCTTGCGGAGCTCAATGGGGTTCTGAGGTTGGGGCTGAAGATAGCTCATGGAGTACATATTAGAGCGTTCTGGTCGCCCTGACGCATCGCATAGGTCGATAGGGCGTACAATTCGGGAAAAATTTCTACAGCTATAGCAAACCTGCTAGATATTCCTATTTGGGTAGGTAATTAACACAATGGCGTAGGTTGATTGCTAGTGTTAGTCCTATGACAGAAACTGTCCGCCCCCGCCACCGCATGGTCGACCGCGTTGCGGCGATCCTCGAACTCGTTGCGCGCTCTAACGAAGGTCTAACCCTCACTGACATCGCCCACACGCTGAACTATCCGCTCAGTACCACGCAGGGCCTTGTCAACGGTCTGACTGTGACAGGTTACCTTGACGAGTCCAACAAGCGTTACACGCTCGGCATGGCGCCGTTTCTGCTCAATGTCATGGCCGGTCGTCGCATGGTCAACGTTCCGACGGCTGAGCTCGAGGCGATTCACAACGAAACTGGCTTGATTACCGTGCTGGCACTGCCGGTTGGTGGCAAGCTTTTCTACCTCAAAACCGTCGGTGAATCCATGCGCTACCAGTACCTGACGGAGAACTTCCTGCCGCGCTCGCTGTTGCGCACCTCTGCAGGTTGGGTTTTGATGAGTCGGTTTGAAAAGCGCGAACTGTGGTCCTACCTGAACTCCGCGCGGCCGGAAGACCAGGTCTATGTGGATGATTTCCTCCGCCAGGCCGGGGAAATCGCAGAGACCGGCGTCTGTGCTGCCCCGGGTATTGCCGAAGGCGGTGGCGTTGACGGTGTCTCTATCGCAGTGGAGGAAGACGGTGCTACTGTCGCGGCAGTCTGCGTCTTCGGTCGGCCAGAAAAGATTGCGGAAAATAAGGACGAGCTGGTGGAAATTCTCAAGCGCCATCGCGGCGCACACAACGGCGAGGAATCCCCGAACCAGGGTTAGTGGCTGTTAAGCGCGCAGCTCCCACCAGATTTCGCCACCGTCCGTAGACGGCTCGCTAGCTCCCTTAGTCAGCGCCTGCATTTCGCCGTCAAGCTGGGCAATCCCATCGGCAGTCACCGCGATGGAAAACTCCACGTTCTGGCCCCACCGCGTTTCCACGATCTCATAACCACGAGCACGCAATTCCGCTTCGATGCGACCGGCATCTGCGGCGGAGACACTCACTACCCTCAAGGCTCTTTGCACGCGTCGCATGCGCGTGACTTTTTCTAGACACTCTAAGACCGAATCCGAATAGGCCCTCACAAGCCCACCCGTGCCTAATTTGATGCCGCCAAAATAGCGGATCACTACGGCGGTGACATTCGTCATTCCAGAGCCCTGGAGCACATCGAGCATCGGGCGCCCTGCCGTGCCACCAGGTTCACCGTCATCTGAGGATCGCTCCACCCGATTCCCTCCGACGACCTCATGAATGTATGCGCTGCAGTGGTGGCGAGCATCCGGGTACTCCGCCTTGGCCAAATTGATGACCTCTCGGGCGCTGTCTTCGTCGTCGGCACGCGCGATCCACGTAATGAAGCGAGATTTCTTAATCTCGATTTCATTCGTGACGATGTCACCGTCGGCGGGGACAATCAGCTCGATGTCACGCTGATTCTGCGTCGCTTCGGTCGAAGTGGATGGCTCGGTGGTCATAGTGTCCATTGTTGCCTATGGGCTTAGTGCACACCCAATCACCGCCGCTCGGTACTTTTCTCGACCTCACCTTTGACTCCCCTCGAATCCGCGGTGTTCGAAAACGTTTCCCTGTGCCCATCCGCTGACTGACCTACCATGGTGCCCATGAGCAACTACCGAGTCTGGGCCCCGTACGCTTCCGAAGTTCGTCTGCTGTTGGGCAATCCTGACGCGCCGGCGATTTTTGATATGCATCCCATCGCTGACGCGACCGATGACTACGGCGCCAACTCTGGTTGGTTTGAAGCTGATGTGGCTCGCACACCGGGGGATCGCTACGCATTTTCGCTGCGGGCACATGCGGGATTCGGCGCGCCTGACGACGAATCGGGGGACGGCTCCTCCCCCGCTGTCGGTGACTGGACAATACCGCTGCCAGATCCGCGTTCCCAGTCGCAGCCGGATGGTCCGCATGGTTTCTCCGAGGTCGTTGACCTGGGTGCCTATAAGTGGAAGGACTCGGCCTGGTCGGGCCGGATTCTGCCAGGAGGTCTGATTTATGAGCTGCATGTGGGCACCTTCAGCGATTCTGGTGATTTCGAAGGTTTGGTGGAACATCTAGACCACCTGATTGAGCTGGGGGTAACACACATTGAGCTGATGCCAGTGCAGCCTTTCGGCGGTGACCGCAATTGGGGCTATGACGGTGTGTCCTGGCACAGCGTGCACGAGGGCTACGGTGGCCCGCGGGGTCTACAGAAGCTAGTTGATACGTGCCACCGAAAGGGTTTGGCTGTCATCTTGGATGTGGTCTTTAACCACTTTGGCCCAGACGGCAACTATGTGGGGTTTTTCGGTCCCTACACCGCTGGTGGTTCGACGGGTTGGGGTGAGGTTGTCAATCTCACTGGCGACAACTCTGATGAGGTGCGTGCGTATATTTTGGATGCAGTGCGCCAATGGCTGGTGGATTACCACGTCGACGGTCTTCGTCTGGACGCAGTCCATGCCCTGCATGACGAGGGCGCATTCCACATTCTGGAGCAGATGCAGGTTGTCGCAGACACTGTCGCAGCCGAGACTGGTATTCCGCGTTCTTTGATTGCAGAGTCCGACCAGAATGATCCGCGTTTGGTCCGTCCGCGCGCCGCTGGTGGCTTTGGCCTCAACGCTCAGTGGGATGATGACGTCCACCATGCACTGCACACGCTAGTATCTGGCGAGGACCACGCCTACTACTCAGACTTTGGGTCGGTGGAAGCGCTAGCTAGTGCTTTGGAAACTGGCTTCTGGCATACGGGCACAATGTCGACGTTCCGTGGTCGCACTCATGGTCGTCTCTTCGACCTGTCTGTACAGCCCATGCATGCTTTCGTAACGTACACGACCACACATGATCAAACGGGAAACCGCGCTGTCGGTGACCGTCCGTCGATGAACCTCACTCCGGCGCAGCAGGTTTTAAAGGCAGCAGTTATCGCCTGCAGTCCTTTCACCCCGATGCTTTTCCAAGGTGAGGAATGGGGCGCCTCTACCCCGTTTGCTTTCTTCTGTTCCCATGAAGATCCGGAGCTGCAGCGGCTCACGCGCGAGGGACGCCTACGTGAGTTTGCCCGTGCCGGGTGGGATCCGAAGGAGGTATCCGACCCATCCGATCCAGAGACCTTTAACCGCTCGAAGCTCAATTGGCAGGAGGTCTCGGAGGGCTCGCACGCCACTATTCTGGCGGCCTACCGCGATCTCTTCGCGCTGCGGAAGTCACACCCGTCGCTTCGCACTCCGTGGTCGGCATCTGTAGTGACTGAGTATGACGAGGACAATCGTTGCCTCGTCGTTGTGCGCAGCCAGGATGAGCGCGAAATGGGTGCCCGAAACTCGGATGCCTTTGAAACTGTCGCTTTGGTTGCGAATTTCTCCGACGCCGAAACCAGCGTCAGCCTGGATTCCGAGTTCGGTTCCGCCCACCTGCTACACACTTTTGAGGACGCAGCAGCCAGCATCGTCAATGACGAAGCTGCTGGTCCCGAAATCTCGCTTCCAGCGTGGGGCTACGCTGTCGTCTCGCTCAGCTAGTCAGCCGGATTTTCAGCCTCGGTGTCGGACTCTTCCTCATCCGCCGCACCCGACTCGGGTGCTGGCCACGGCAACTCGGTGACATCACCGTGGAGGACGTGAGCCACCAACGCGTCTGCGATGAGAATATCGCTCATCACCAACGTCGGAACCAGGTCCGCCAGCTGAGCCCACATCGGAATCAGCTCACGGACAGCGGCGACACTGGCATCAGAGTTCTCAGCCTGAGTACGAGCCAATACGCGGGCAGCCACTGCAATAAGCAGTGACGTTCCCGGCACCAGAGTCCAGTGCAGCGAAGGATCATCCGCATCGATGCCGTCGAGCTTGTGGAAGCGCACATTGACCGCCTTGCGCAGTCGTGGAGACGCCTTCGATACCGTCTTAAACAACACCCGAGAGGCGGCGGCAAGCTGGGTCATGACACCGGATTCCACAATCTCAGCACGATTGCGTACCACTTCGTAGATTGCGGTGAAGCGAGCGTCATCGTCGGTCAGCGGACCCGGGACCATGCGGTAAGGATCAAAGACCTGCGACAGAATAGCGCTGGCCTGTGCTTCCGGCAGCGAGGTAATCTGCACCGAGCTCTGGTCGATAGTAGCGGACTCCAGGGTGGTGTCCTGGCCGCTGGCAGCAATGTCCAGCAGTCCCTGGCCACCAGTTGTGCGCAGGTAGTCCAGCTGACGAGAACGGTCCACGCTCTCATCAGTGAGATCCGCCAATGCTGCCAATGCACCGAGCCACGGCACACGGCGACGCCCCGGCACTGGCTTAGTAGCGCTGAAGTCTCCCAGCACGAGTCCGGAGGCGATAAACATACCCGGCTGATCGTCGAGCGCGATGACTGAACGGTTCAACGCTGCCAGACCGGCGCGTGGTTCGGCACACAAGATCGCACCCAACCTAGGTGCGGCCAGCAGCGGATTCGCCTGCGCCATGTCGGTTGCACGACCAGCCCGCAAGGTCGCCAGTAGTGTCCACAAACGTGCGAGCTGATCCTGATTTAGCTCGCCCCACAGTTCCTGCGCGCGAGCAACGGGATCGGTGTCCTCGCCATCGAGGTCGATAGCCTCTGCATCATCGACATGATTCAGAATGGTCGACCCGGCCGCCGGCCACTGCGGGTGGCGTTCCTTTTCCACACCGAGAGTCACCTGCGCGACAAATGGGCCGAGGCCGCGGAGCTCGTCGGGAAGCTCGCATTCGCCCTCCACGACTTCGAGGGCGACGGGTTCGCGCCACGGCTGACCGGCGGCCCAGAGCCACAGGGTCATCGGCAAGTGCGAAACGTCGTCAGCGACATCAACCTCGATGATGTCAGTGGCTTCATCGTTGAAGGCAATCTGGCGGATGGCATCGCGGGAGGAAGCCTCCACCAGTGGTACAGACAGGCGCTTCCGTCCCGTCACACGTGTCCAGTCCAAACTGATGCGCAGAGCCTTCAGCAGGGAGATACGGTCTGCAAACTTGCCGAACTCCGCGTAGCCAGTATCGCCGAAACGCTTGATGGGGACACGACAGATGTCGCGCTCACCGCTGGAAACTGCAACATGCGCATGGCGCAACTCGCCCGGGGCACTGACGACAATCTTGCCGAAGGCATCGACACGCTTCGGGCGGGTGACCAATGTAGTGGTGCGGCGGGCGACGGATTCGTCGGCAAGCGGAACCTCAAACTGCAGCGTGCCTGGCGTGACCTGCAACTGCAGCCATGCGCCCTCGTCGGTGGAAAGCTCGACGGTACCTGTGACTTCGTCCGCCCCGAGGCGCACGATAGCGGGCTCGGCGTCAAGCGGCTTGTCGCCGGAGACAACGCGGATGTCGGCGGGGCTCAGACCGTCGATGGTTGGGATGCGGAATCCGTCACCACCACCGCTGTAAGTGATCGTGAGGTCTGCCTGCTCCGCAATGGCGAAGTGCTTCTGGAAGCTGCGGCCACGCGGATTGACCAGGCGAACCACGAACTCGCCGACCCACGGGTAATCATCATCGGTAAGGATCTCAACCTCGCCACCCGCGGCGGGCACCTCGAGGTCATAGACCATGACGGAATCCGTGGTAAACGCACCATAGCCACCAAAATCGGTGACGATGGCGCGCCAGGACTCGTCCTTACCGGACAGCGTCGGCGGGAACACAGCGACCGGACCACCGGCGTAAACCGGGGTGCCGTAGGCAGACACCGTGCCGTCGAGACGCGCGTGGGGCATGGTCATTCGCGGTTGACGCTGCGGTGATGCCGAGCGAACCTCGCCAGCCGCCCCAGACCGACGAACCTGAACTGCATGAACATCGCGAAGATCGATCTCAGCGACTTGCCACAACTCCCAGTTAAATGGGCGCGGGTCCGATAGCAATGGCACCTCAGCACCCGTAACGGGGTCAACGAGTGTGGCATCAACCGGGTAGACCACCGTAGCGGACGTCGAGTGTAGCGAGACCTTGTCTGTGACTGACTGACCGTCGGCACCGAAAATGAGAATTGGGTCCTCAGTGCTAATCGCAGGGACTCGCCAGTGCTTCTCATCGCCAATTTCCACCAGCACATCGCGCACCGGCTCATCGATGGTCACCACTGGACGCGGCAGCGAATCCTGCAGGCCCACCACCGGCGTCGTTGCTACCGTGCCGCCGAAGGTGACACGCCAGGTCCGTCCCGCCGGATCCAGCGGCGTCGGTAGCTGTACGCCAACGGTCTGCGTCAGCTCATCGAAGTACAGCTGCGGGCGGCCGGTCGTTGCCACCACGCCCACCGCTTCACGACGATTCGCAGTACCCGCCGGACGCATACGCAGCTCTTCACGCGCAGCGGCCACCAGAATAGGCGGCAGCCCCGCATCGAGCTGGCCGAGTTCTTCCCGGGCCTCCCAGTTGGCCGGATCGGCAGCGGTGGCAATGGCGTAGCCGAGGGTTGCCTTAAACAACTTGTGTGCCTGACGAGGTGCCGTCCTGGCCAGCTGACGCAGCGCCAGCGGGTAGACACCATCTTCCGCCTCTGCGATTTCGGTCAGCAGCTCCTCGAGCAGCGGATGAACCTTCGAAAGCGCCTGTACCAGGTCATTTGATGAAGGGTCGGATAGCTCCGCTACCCCGGCAAGTTCCTCGCAGCGCTCGATAATCAGTGGCATCACTGACAGCTGCACTCCCGCGTGCAGCAGAAGCACCTGCGCTGCCCGCTGCAGCGGATCCGCGTCGGCTTGGTTGCTGTCGACGTCGTTAGGCAAACCAGCGTTGGCCAGCATTGTCGGCACTGCGGCGGCGAGGTGCTCGATGAGCGCGCCGGTAGTGTCAGCGTCTGGATCCAGCTGCAGAGCGGCTGGCCAGTCCAGCCACATTTCGCTTGCCGACGCAACACGCGCGGCGCGTCCTACCAGCGAGGCAAGGGTGACCAGCGGGTGATTGTCAACGACACTCTTCGCAGCTTCGATATCGGCGGCAGTACCGCCCGCCAGATGATGGGCCAGGAGCGTTCCCAGGAAGCGGTCGATACGCTCAACCTCGTCCATCGCCAGCCCTGACCAGACAAACAGTGGCTCAACTTTGGCCTGTGTGGCAGATTCCAACAGCCCTGGAATCCGGGTGGCCAGGTCCTGCTCTGCGGCAGCCAGCCACATTTCGACAGTCACGGTATTTTCCACTCGGACACCCTGGTCGACACTGCTTGCCCCAGTCATAGTGGGTGGACGCTCCCCTTCGCTACAAAGCTTGCTCGAAAAGATTCATTTAATTAACGGAGCTGGGAGGACTTCCTCGGAGGTTTCCCAGCTGGACCCAGCAAGTCTAGGTCAAAAAGTCATACTCTGGTGTGCCGGGTACCAGTCGGCGGCACTTCAGCGGCGAGGCATCCATGCGTGCCAGCAATTCCTCGAGGTCAGAGGCACGACGTAGCTCAATACCGACAAGAGCCGCGCCAGTTTCGCGGTTGTTGCGCTTGAGGTACTCGAACTGCGAGATGTCGTCATCCGGGCCGAGAACATCGCTGAGGAACATACGCAGCTGGCCGGGCTTCTGCGGGAAGTTGACCAGGAAGTAGTGCTTGAGGCCGCGGTAGACCAGCGAGCGCTCCATGATCTCGGCATAGCGCAGCACGTCGTTATTACCGCCCGAGATGATGCAGACAACAACCTCGTCCGGTTCAAACTGCATCTGCTCCAGAGCTGCCACAGACAGCGCACCGGCCGGCTCAGCGATGATCCCTTCGTTCTGATAGAGATCCAGCTGCGCCTCACAGACCGCGCCCTCCGGCGCAATCATCGGATGAACGCGGTTGCGGTTGGCCTCCAGGATGTGCCATGGCAGGTCACCGAAACGGGCCACCGCGGCGCCATCGACGAACGGATCGGTGTGCCCCAGCGTAATCGGGCCGTTGTTCTCCAGGGCTGCGCGCATGCAGGCCGCACCCGCAGGTTCCACACCCATGACCTGGGTGTTCGGCGACATATCCGACAGGTAAGAGGTGACACCGCTGAGCAGACCACCGCCACCGACCGGTGCGCAGATGGTATCCAGAGTCAACCCCTGGCCGGAGAGCTGCGCAATAATTTCAGCTGCGACAGTGCCTTGTCCGACAATGGTGTTGAAGGAGTCGAATGGCTCCACCATGGTGGCACCAGTGCGCTGTGCGTCAGCACGCGCCGCAGCGGCGGCCTCATCGAAGGAGTCCCCGACAACGACAATCTCAACGGCATCGCGGCCGTGGTAAGCGATACGGTCGCGCTTCTGCTTCGGCGTGGCATTGGGCACATAGATGCGCCCCTTAATACCCAGCTGGCGGCAGGCATATGCCACGCCTTGAGCGTGGTTTCCTGCAGATGCCGCAACGACGCCTGCTGCTCGCTCTTCGTCGGTGACCTGAACCATGGCGTTGTAGGCACCGCGAATCTTGTACGAGCGCACGTCCTGGAGGTCTTCCCGCTTGAGGAATACCTTAGCACCGGTGATTTCGGAAAGACGTGGGCTGAACTGCAGCGGAGTGGCCGCAATAACCGAAGAAATTCGTGCCTGCGCAATCTGAATATCGGCCGCGTGGACAAGTCGGCGTTCGGTCTGGGAAGCAGGCACAGAATTCTCACTCATGAGCTATGACTCTACTCGGTCATACAACCGGTTGCGACAATCAGGGCCACGATAAGCTACCCCAAAATGCTGGCCCCAATCGTCGCCTTCAGATCACCAATCAAGCTGGCGTCCCGGTCGACCCGCAAGTGCTCGCCGAGAACCAAAGTGGTGTGGGAATCGCCGTCGACAAGCTTGAGGTAAACGTCGGAGTCGCCTGGGTTGTCCAGCAGTACTGACTTCAGCTTGGCAATCATCTCCGGAGTGCACTGATCAGTGCGCATGGTCAGACGCAGCGGCGCCGAAGTGGAGCCATTACGGCCAAGATCCGGCAGCTTCAGGTCATCACAGACCACACTCATGCGGTCATCGCGGTACTGAACGCGGGCACGAATAAGCACGATGGCGTCTTCAGCAATGCTGGTGGCAATCATCGCGTAGGTTCTCGCAAAAGCCATAACTTCCACGCGCGCGCCGTTGTGGTCCTCAATACCGATAATCGCCCAGGGCTGGCCGTTCTTATTCACGCGACGGTCAACGCTAGAGACAATGCCACCAATAGTGATTTCGGTGTTGTTAGCGACTTCCCCACCGACGACCGTGGTCAAAGCGGTATCGGTCTGCGCGGCCAGCGATTCTTCGAACCCATCGAGTGGATGACCGGAGACATAGAGGCCCAGCATTTCTCGTTCCAGGGTCAGCTCGTGCTTGCGATCCCACTTTTCATCCGGCACACGGATTTCAAAGATGCTCTCCGATCCGGTGTCCTCTTCCCCACCGAAGCCCGCAAACAGGTCGAACTGTCCCTTGTCTGCAGCCTTCTTGGTCGACAGCACCGAGTCAATGGCTTCTTCGTGAATGAGCGCAAGGCCCTTTCGTGGGTGCCCCAGCGAGTCGAAAGCGCCGGCCTTAATCAGCGACTCGGTGATGCGCTTGTTACACGGCAGCGTCTCAATCTTGTCCAGGTAGTCCGAGAACGACGTGAACTTGCCCTTCTCCTCGCGCGTCTTCACAATCGACGCGACCACATCATGGCCGACGTTGCGGATAGCGCCAAGGCCGAAGCGAATATCCTCACCGACCGGCTCGAAGTCCATACCCGACTCATTGACATCCGGCGGCAGCACCTTAATGCCAAGGTGGCGACAGTCCGACAGATAAATAGCCAGCTTGTTCTTATCATCCGCCACCGAGGTCAACAGCGCCGCCATGTACTCAGCGGTGTAGTTGGCCTTCAGATACGCGGTCCAGTAGGACACCAGGCCGTAGCCCGCCGCGTGAGACTTGTTAAACGCGTACGAGGCGAAGGGCAGAATAATATCCCACAGCTTCTGGACAGCATCCTTGGAGAAACCATTCTCCAACATGCCGCCTTCGAAGTTCACGAACTCCTTGGCCAGCACCTCGGGCTTCTTCTTACCCATGGCCTTACGGAAACCATCTGCTTGGCCCGCGGTGTAATTCGCCAGCTTCTGCGAGATCTTCATGATCTGCTCCTGGTACACGATCAGGCCGTGTGTTTCTTCCAGGATTTCTTTCAGCTGCTCATCCAGTTCCGCGTGGATGGCGTTATAAGGCTTGCGACCATTCTTAATATCCGCGTAGTCAAAGTGCGCGTTCACACCCATCGGCCCCGGACGGTACAGCGCCAGCGATGCCACGATGTCGTCGAAGCCCGTTGGCTGCATGCGTTTGAGCAGCTCACGCATGCCGCCACCATCGAGCTGGAACACGCCGAGGGTGTCACCGCGCGACAGCAGCTCATAGACCTTCGGATCATCGGTCTGAAGGTCATCGAGCAGAACTGTCTCGCCTCGGTTGGACTTGATGTGCTCAATACAGTCACCGATAACCGTCAGGTTTCGAAGACCCAGGAAGTCCATCTTCAACAGACCGATGGCCTCACACGCCGGATAGTCCCAGCCAGTGATAATCGCGCCGTCAGCCTGTCGCTTCCACATCGGGATGTGATCCAAGAGTGGCACCGACGCCATTACCACGGCACAGGCGTGCACGCCGGTCTGCCTAACGACGCCCTCGAGACCACGGGCTGTCTCGTAAATTCGAGCCACATCCGGGTCGGTTTCAATAAGCTGACGAACCTCGGCGGCCTCGCCGTAGCGTGGGTGCTCCGGGTCGACGATGCCGCTCAGCGGAATGTCCTTAGCCATAATCGCAGGTGGCAGCGCCTTAGTAATGCGGTCTGCAATCTGGTAACCCGGCTGACCGAACTGCACACGCGCCGAGTCCTTCAGAGCCTGCTTGGTCTTCACCGTACCGAAGGTGACCACCTGCGCCACCTTGTCTTCGCCCCAGCGATCGGCGGCGTAGCGAATCATTTCATCGCGGCGGCGGTCGTCGAAGTCGATATCGATATCCGGCGCGGACGGGCGCTCTGGGTTCAGGAATCGCTCGAAGAGAAGACCGTGCTCAATCGGGTCGATATTGGTAATCCACGTCGCGTATGCAACCAAAGAACCGGCAGCGGAACCACGCCCCGGACCGACCTTGATGCCCACCTCACGGGCATGGCGGATCAACTCCGCCACGATAAGGAAGTACGACGGGTAGCCCTTACCGTCAATCACCTCAATTTCGTACTCCGCGCGCCGGATGTACTCCTCCGGTACCTCGCGCCCTTCAAAGCGCTTGCGCAGCCCCTCCATCACGTTGTGATGCAGCCATGTCGTCGGCGTCTCCCCTTCCGGAACGTCCGCCTTCGGCATGCGATCGTGCGGGTGCTCCTCCCACAGCTCGTCGTAGTCCTCAACGCGCTCTGCGATGAGCAGCGTGTTATCGCAGGCACCCGGGACTAGGTGATCCCAGGTCGCGCGCATTTCTTCGGCGGACTTAATAAAGTAGCCGTCACCGTCGAACTTAAAACGGTCCGGGTCATTGAGCGTCTTACCCGTCTGCACACAGAGCATGGCCTCGTGAGCCTTGGCCTGGTCACGGGTGACATAGTGGCAGTCATTCGTAACCAGCGGCGGCAGGTTCAGCTTCCGGCCAATCTCCAGTAGCTCACTGCGCACACGGGTCTCAATATCCAGCCCGTGATCCATCAGCTCAAGGAAGTAGTTTTCCTTGCCGTAGATGTCCTGCCACATCCCGGCGGCCTGCAGAGCCTCGTCGAACTGCCCCAGGCGCAGACGCGTCTGCACATCACCCGACGGGCAACCAGTGGTCGCGATAATGCCCTCGGCGCGTTCTGCCACCAACTCGGCATCCATACGCGGGTACTTACTAATTTGTCCCTCATACGACGCCATCGACGACAGGTAGAACAGGTTCCGCAGGCCCTGCGCATTCGCAGCCAACATGGTCTGGTGCAAGTAGGAACCGCGACCCGAGACGTCGTCTCGACGCTGATGCGGTTCACCCCACTGAATGCGCTTTTTATTAAAACGGCTCTCCGGCGCCATATATGCCTCAATGCCGATGATTGGCTTGATGCCCTTGGACTTCATCTGCCGATAGAACGCATTCGAGCCAAACATATTGCCATGGTCGGTGACACCGACCGCAGGCATTCCCTGTCGCGCAACCTCGTCGGCAAGCAAATCAATCTTCGCCATACCGTCGAGCATGGAGTACTCGGTGTGATTGTGGAGGTGCACGAAGGAGGAGTTAGCCATGAGTCCAGATTGTAGACAATCCCCCGGACTGAACAAGATTCCTTCGAACACCCAAAATGAAGCAGCCCCTTATGCCTGCACAGTTATAGCTAAAGACGTGTGCAACATCACTCTTACTTTTCCTTTACTTTTCAAAACCAGTTGACAATACTCGACATCACAGTTCGTGAGGAAGTCCTCATATTTCCTCGCGGCCACAAAGAAACGCACCGCCCTCGAGCAAAGAACCAAAGGAGCAATACAGTGTTCGCACCACTTTCCGATGGCCACTTCACCTACTTCCCCAAGCCCGAGCTTGACGAGGTTCTTGCAACCATCGACCGCCGCCCTGTCGCTGCCGGCTACCTCATCGATGGCGATGTCATCACCTCCAACATGGATGCCGCCCGCTACAGCTGGCTGGTCTAAAAGGGCGCAGACCTGGAAAATTCTGACTTTCTTTTCAAAATCAAAGACAGTACAGGTTTTCAATGATTACGTTTTAGGGCATGAAACTTTCTCGAGCTTCTGCCCCGGAGTCCTCGGACACATCCCGCCCGGCTCCGACATCGATGTCTCACCTGCCTGAAGCGCTGCCGCCACAGACGCCCCAGACAGCCCGCCCGCCACTAGCTACCGACACGCTGCTTAACTGCACTTCCCTTCCTGCAGTCGTCGTCGACCTCGCGGCGGTCGAAGCCAATGCCCGCGATATGCTCCGCCGTGCAAACGGGATGCCTATCCGCGTGGCCTCGAAATCGATTCGCATTCCACAGCTTATTTCGCACGTCCTGGCCTTCCCCGGTTTCCAGGGCGTGCTGGCATATTCACTGGCAGAGGCGCTGTACCTATTCCGAGAAGGCATTAGCGACGACATCGTCGTCGCCTACCCAACACTTGACGCCCGCGCTATCTCAGAGCTTGCCGACGATGATGCAGCGCGTGCCGCCATCTGCGTCATGGTTGACCGTCCCGAGCATCTGGAGGCGCTGGCGTCGTCGGCAAGCGAAAATGCGCCAATCCGCGTGTGCATGGACGTCGACGCATCCTTTCGCCCCCTCCCCGGCGTGCATATCGGTACGCTGCGCTCAAGCCTGTTCTCGCCGAAGCAGGCAGCGGCGTTTGCCAAGCAGATCATTGCCCACCCGGAGCTGCAGCTGGCCGGAATCATGATGTATGAGGGACACATTGCCGGAGTGGGCGATGCCGGAAACTCCCTGCGTGCGCGCGCAATTCGAGTGATGCAGGCCGTCTCAAAGAAGGAATTGGCAAAGCGCCGCGCGAAGGTTGTCGCTGCAGTCGAGAAAGTGGCGGGGCCGCTGGAGTTTGTCAACGGTGGTGGCACGGGGTCGCTGGAGTCGACGTGCGCCGAGGCCGCAGTCACCGAGGCAGCGGCGGGGTCGGGGTTCCTGGCACCAACCCTCTTCGATAACTATCGCGCATTCAATCTGCGCCCGGCGTCCTGGTTTGTGTTGCCGGCGACGCGACGCCCTAAGAAGAGCGTGGTCACGGTGTCCGGCGGTGGTCGAATTGCCTCTGGACCGGCGGGAGCTGACCGGCTGCCAACCCCCTGGTACCCCACTGGCCTGCGCTACGCGGCAGAGGAAGGACCAGGTGAGGTGCAGACTCCGCTGCTCGGCAAGACCGCCGACGCAATTTCGCTGGGAGATCCCGTGTGGTTCCGCCACGCCAAGGCCGGCGAAATAGCCGAGCACACACAAGAAGTCATTGCAGTTCGAGATGGCGCCATCATCGCCCACTGGCCCACGTACCGAGGAAAGGGATTGATCTTCACATGAGCAATTCACGCAACAACGCCCGCTTCACAGTCTCTACAGTTGAGTCCCGCGTACCACGCGTACGTCGGCGTGCGCAGGCAAAAGCCGTCGCCAACTCTCATTGGAGCAATTGGGCGCACACGCAATCGTGCACCCCGTCCTACACTCATCAGCCGCACGATGATGAGGGCGTTATCTCGGTAATTAAAGCGGCGAAGACCGAAGGAACTACGGTGCGCCCGCTAGGGGCCGGTCATTCTTTTACTTCCGTGGCCACCACCGATGGGCACCGCATTCAACTCGACCGCTGCTCTGGTCTGGTCGAACTCGACGCCGCCAACCAGACCGCCACGCTGCGTGCCGGCACTCGCCTGCGCGACACTCCAGGTATTCTGCGCCCGCTCGGTTGGGCACTTCCCAACCAGGGCGATGTCGATCCGCAGTCGCTGGCCGGTGCTATCTCTACTGGCACACACGGCACCGGGCTTGGATTCACCGGCTTCGCAGGCACCGTGAAAGGATTCAAGATTGTCACCGCGGATGGCGTCGTCAGGCACTGCCATCCGGACGCTGAGGGAATCGACGGCGAGCTCTACCGCCTCGGACGGCTGGGACTGGGTGTCTTCGGCGTGCTTACGGAGGTCACGATGTCCGTCGTGCCAGCGTTTGATCTGCACGCCGACGAGCACCGCGAAGAGTTTGATTCCCTGCGCAAGAGTTTCGCCGAGCGCTGCAAAGAAGCTGACCACCTGGAGTTTTTCTGGTTCCCGGGACAGCGCGAGACGCTGGTCAAGCACAATACTCGCATTGAACCGCAGCGCCACCGCCGCCCGAGCCGCAATAGCCTGAAGCAGCGCCTGGGCAGCGCGCGTACGTATCTTAACGACGAAGTCGTCAACAACATGGGACTCTTGGCGTGCTGCGAGATTGCTAAGGCCATTCCCGCTACGACCGATACCATCAACCGGATTGCCACCAACACCGTGCCAGAGCGCAGCTACTCCAATGAGGCGCACAAGGTCTTTGTCTCGCCGCGCCGAGTGCGTTTTTCCGAGATGGAGTACTCCGTCCCGCTCGAGGCCGCTTCCGATGTCCTCGGGGAAATCCGCGACGCGATTGCCCGCAAGAGGATGAAAGTCTCCTTCCCCATCGAGGTGCGCTCCGCGAAAGCCGATGATGTGGCCCTATCCACTGCGTACGGTCGCGACAGTGCCTACATCGCCATCCACCGCTACTGGAAGGAAAATTATCGAGAGTACTTCAACCTCATCGAGCCGATTTTCAAGGCCCACGAAGGTCGCCCGCACTGGGGCAAATTGCACACGCTTCGCGCGGAGGATTTCGCGGAACGTTATCCGCTGTTCGGCGAGGTCCAGGCACTACGGGAAAAGGTCGACCCGCAGGGAATCTTCCTCAACGAGCACCTGCGCGAACTTTTCTGCTAATTATCTGCCGGCTTTACGACGTCCCGGGTAACCGCCCCATCCGCCTGGTCAGCGGCATCGTCGGAAACCGCGGCCGGTTCAACACCGGCCTTGCGGAGTTCCCGGCGAACCCGACGCTGCCGGAGCATCTTCAAGATGAGGTCGCAGATGAACAGCGCGACGGCACCCCAGATGATGAAGAACCCGATCCAGCGCTCCGGTTCGAGCTGCTCGCCCAGCACAGTGACTGCCAGGGTGATTTGGAGAACCGGAGTGAGGTACTGCATCAGACCCAAGGTGGCCAGCGGCAGGCGTTTGGCACCTTCGCCGAAGAGCAGCAACGGAATGGCGGTAGCAACACCGGCGCTCATCATGAGCAGCGTGTGGCCTGTTCCTTCGGAGCTAAACGTGCTCTGCCCGTTGTAGGTCAACCAGAGGATGTAGGCCAGAGCAATCGGTGTGATTACGGCGGACTCGGCCGTCAGCGAAGCTGCGGAGGAAAGCGATACCCGCTTCTTCATTAGTCCGTAAAAACCGAAACTGAACGCCAGCGCCAGCGCACCCAACGGCGGATGTCCCACACCAATTGTGAGAACAATGACCGCAATGGTTGCCAGGATGACACTGCCGAGCTGCAACCGCGAGATGCTTTCACGGAAGAAAATCATCGCCAACAAAACGCTGACCAGCGGGTTGATGAAGTAGCCGAGCGCGGCCTCCGCCACCTGCCCATTGTTGACCAGGTAGACGTACACACCCCAGTTGACGGAGATCAACAGTGCGGCAATAAAAATAGTGCCCCAGGTCTTGGCACTCGCGGCCTTCAGCTCTGGCCATGCGCGCATGAAGCTGAGGGCAATGACCATAAAGACAAGGGTCCAGACGAATCGGTGCGCCAAAATCTCTACGGCCCCTGCTGGTTCCAGCAAGGGGAAATAGAGCGGAAACAGCGCCCACAAAAGGTACGCACCGAATGCCTGAATCACTGTTGACTGACTCCTTTTCGTTCTTGTTGAAACTGACTGCGTACTGGCGGCAGAGTTCTAGCCGCTTCATCCTAGTCGTTTGGATTTAGGACACTTAGTTCTGGTTTCTATTAGTTCTGGCCGCTTAGTTCTGGCTCAGCCCTGGCGCAAAGAGCGGATCTTTATCCGTGAAGCCGGAACTCAGCACCGGGCGAATACCAAAGCGGCCACGCGCCGCATCTGATGGCAGCGCCTCGACAGCTTTCACATCGGGCATTTTCTTGACATCCATCAACGATTCAGCGTCACCATAGACCAGTAAACCGTTGAAGCCGAGCCGTTCGTCGTCAATCGCGACGTCCGCGTAAGCAGCCGCTAACTCCAGCTGATCTTGCAGCAGCTTTTCTTCGCTAGCTGTTTTACTCGGCTGCGGCAAATACCGGGTGCTCACACCGCCGATGATTGCAGTCGATACTCGCAGAGAGGGCTCTTTTTCATAGACCTGTGCCGCTTCTTGCGCATCAAGCAGCCGATCAAAAGTCACCATCGCCCAGAACTTCGGGTCCTCCACGACTGGCTGGCCTGTCTTTAGCCGGTGGTCCTCTTTCTTCATATTCTCGAGGGACTTGTCGGCACGCTCTACGTACTGCTCGGTTGCTTCCCACGGGTCCGGGCCGAGCGCATCGCCGTTGAGGTTCTGCGGCTTGCTTACCCGATCGGAGGTCGAAGCGACTGCTAACACAATCACCAATACGACAACACAGAAACCAGAGATTAGTGCCATCACTGGCGAAATACTGCCGTCACCAGTGCTTTTCGCACGAGTTTCACGGCGTGGTGGGGTCTTGGATCCCGATGGGGTCTGCGTCATGCGCTCTGCCTCAAAACTTCCAATGCGTGGTTCAAATCATCTGGGTATGGACATTCGATTTCCATCCAGCGACCATCTGCCGGATGGTGGAAACCAAGCGAGACCGCGTGAAGCCACTGGCGGTTGAGCCCCAGCCGCTTGGCCAATGCCGGATCAGAACCGTACATGGGATCGCCGCAGCATGGGTGATTCAGCGCAGAGAAGTGCACGCGAATCTGGTGCGTACGCCCAGTTTCTAGATTCACCTTCAGCAGCGTTGCTGGGGCGAAGGCCTCAAGCGTTTCGTAGTGCGTCACAGCATGCTTGCCATCCTGGCGGACGGCAAAGCGCCAACCCGCCGACGGATGACGGCCAATCGGCGCATCAATTGTCCCGGACAGCGGATCCGGATGCCCCTGAACCAGAGCGTGATAGGTCTTGGACACCTCACGGTTTTTGAACGCCCGCTTGAGCACGGAGTAGCCCCGTTCGGAGCAGGCGACAACCATCACGCCAGAGGTGCCAACATCGAGGCGATGCACGATGCCTTTTCGCTCGGGCGGACCGGAGGTAGAAATGCGGAAACCAGCAGCCGCCAGTCCGCCGATAACCGTTGGGCCTTCCCAACCGACTGACGGATGTGCGGCCACACCGACAGGCTTGTGAACAGCCACCAAATCGGAGTCGTGGTAGAGCACGTCCATGCCCTCGACGAGTTCCTCTTTGGGAACCAATGGCTTTTCCACCGGCGGCAACAACACAGAGAGGAAAGCGTTTTCTTCCAATCGGTCGGACTTGCCAACGCTCACGCCATCGACCGTGATGTCCCCAGCCGCTGCCAAATCAGCCACCGCTGTGCGCGAGAGCCCCAACAACTTAGCCACACCGGCGTCTACCCGCATACCAGCCAAGCCCGGTGGAACGGGCATCTGCCGGGTTTCTCGGTCGGGCTGGTGCGCTCCCCCGAGTGCTGCACCACCATTTACTGCATTGTCGTTCACTGCTGTCCTCCCTCCGCCGACTGCTTCTGATCCTGCTGAGCAGATTTCTTCTCCGCTGCAATCTGATCAGCGAAGAGATCCGGCTCCTTGGAAAAAACCATCCAGATAACGAGGATAATAACGCCCACAGTAATCGCGGAGTCCGCGATATTAAATACGGCAAAACCCTTAACCGACAGGAAATCGACGACGTGGCCGACGTAGAAACCGGGTTCCCGAAACAGCCTATCGATGAGGTTGCCCAGCGCACCACCAGCAATAAGCCCCGCTGCAGTCGCCGATATAGGACTGCGCAGCCAATGGGAAAAGCACATCACAGCCAGGATGTAAACCAGCTGCAACGTGGTAAAAACCCAGGTGGCGTTCGTGCCAAAGGAAAAGGCTGCACCGGGGTTAAAAACGAGCCGCAACTCGAAGAGATCGCCAATGACCTGCACCGCAGGACGGCCATCGAGAGTCTTCAAAGCGATAATCTTGGTCAGCTGATCAATGATCGCAACTGACACAATAACCGCAGCGAGAATCCCCCGCCGCGGGAAATATGTCCTCGTTTCCTTCTTAGTCACTGTCCCATAATGGCCTAACAAACCCATATTCAGCCAACTGACACCGCCCGGGTGGTTCATATCCACCACGAAACCGGTACGCTAACCGGTGTGACTCGACGTTTCCAATCTCAGTTTGTTCCGGCCTCCTCTGCTTTACGACGTGCAGGAGAATCCACCTCCTCGTGGTTCCGTCGACCTAGCCGCAGCGACCAACCTGGTCACACCAAGCGTGGCTTGCTGGCGAGGGTCGGCACCGCTGTTGTTGCCGCTACCACTGTGGTGTCACTGGCCGCGTGCTCGTCGGAAAGCTCGGTGAAAACACAACCCGTGGACGTTGCACAACCCAAGGTCGAATTGACCAGTGCTGGTAGCGGTGAGCTGGCGAGCGTGCGCTGGAAGGACGACGGTGCAGAGCAGGAGTCGACCGTGGCGGTGACGCAGGGCTTCGCGCAGCGTGGCGGAAACGCCGATAGCGACCAGACGTTCCCGGACACCCGCCTGGAAATCCCCCTGACCAGCACTGTTACCAGCGATAACGATACTCGTGTGGTGACGTCAGAGGTGGGTAAGCCACACGGCTCCAACGATGAGCTGAATGAGGATATCGCGACCGCGCAGGGCTTTATCTCTGATTGGTCAACAACGGCCACTGGTGAGGTCAAGGAACTCAAACTGGGAGCGCCGGAGAAGGCGACCGACACCGCTCGCGCTGGTGTGGAGATGGCGCTGCAACAGCTGCATTCCGTACCTATCGTCTTCCCCTCCGAGGACATCGGAAAGGATGCAACCTGGACGGTCGAAAGCGAGGTCGAAGGCCAGACCACGATGACGCAGAAGGTGACCTATACCCTGCTCAGCCGTGCGGGCGACATTGTTAATTTGAAGGTCGATGTCAAGCAGGTGCCGACCGTCACGGAGTTGGACACTGGCGGCGAGGGTGCACTGAAGGTTGTCGAGGCCACGACTGACATGCTTGCCGACCGCGTCACCATCGACCTGACTAAGCCGCTTCCGATGAAGGGCAACATCGACTTTGTGACCTCCGTGACCTACGGCGACGGCAACTCCGATGTGCGCATCACTCAGCAGACGCACCGCGGGCTGGAGTTTAAGGACGGCAGCGGGTCGAAGAAGTAGCCCAGAAGAAATAGCTCTGGCCAGCGCAAGGTTAGAAGACGAGAAAGTGTCTAGGTTTATGTCACTTTTCTTCCCAAAAAATGGGGTTAAGTAGCAAAAAGTGTGTCTGACTTTC
>NZ_KV836303.1:0-26654 GCF_001838335.1 Corynebacterium sp. HMSC075F02
GCCCGGAAAAGACACACTTTTCTTTACTTAACCCACCATAAACGCAGTTGCTAAGGCGGAAACACAAAAACCCTCGGCCCGGAAAAACCTGGCCGAGGGTTCTACTTGGGGTGACTGACGGGACTCGAACCCGCGACACCCAGGATCACAACCTGGTGCTCTACCAACTGAACTACAGTCACCATTACCGCATTAAAGGAGCTGTATTCTCAGCTCATCTCTGCAGCGAACTATATGGTAGCCCACAGTGGGCTGGAAACAAAAACAGCAGGTCAACCCGGATAAATTTGGGAAAGGGTGGGGTTTGGGTCGTCGTAAAGCGAGCTAGCCGCGAATCTCACCGTACTTTTCCGTCGATTCCTTGCTTGCGGCAGAAATAGCGTCGCCTTCGGGGCCGGGGTGGGGCAGAAGCATGGCGCGGCGGTAGTAGTCCAGCTCGCGGATCGACTCCTTGATATCTGCAAGAGCTCGGTGAGCGAGACCCTTTTCTGGAGCGCCCTTGAGGACCTGGGGGTACCAGCGGCGGGCAAGTTCCTTGAAGGAAGAGACATCAATCATGCGGTAGTGCAGGTGCTGGTCGAGCTCTGGCATGTAGCGGTGGATGAACTTGCGGTCGGAGGCAATCGAGTTGCCTGCCAGTGGGGCGGTGCGCGGCTCGGGAACCCACTGACGGATGTAGTCCAAAACAGCCTGTTCGGCGTCGGCGACATTAGTCTTGCTGTCGCGAATTTCCTGATCCAGGCCGGACTTCGCATGCATCTTGGTGACGAAATCATCCATCTGCGCCAATTCGGTCTCGGACGCGTGCACGACGATGTCCACGCCTTCCCCGAGGACGTTGAGGTTGGCATCGGTGACGAGAGCCGCGATTTCGACAATGACGTGGCGCTCGGGTTCGAGGCCCGTCATCTCACAGTCAATCCACACGATGCGGTCGAGCTCAGGGGAGAGCTGGAGGTCGGGATCGGGCTGAGCCATGATTTCACCTTTCGCTGAGATTCGGCATGATTCTGCAGTGCGCCTTATTTTGTGCCCGGACTGGGCTGTGGGGCACACGCTGACTACGCCCAGCTTAGCGATGTGGATTGTGCTGTGGTCGGGCGTGTGGATTGCCGTGTGGTTTGTGGAGCGAATTGTGGGGGAAACGAAATTAACTGGAAAGTAAGATCTTAGAATTGGACAACGGGGCATGAACTAAATCGACCTATTTGCCTGATAAAATTACTTCTGAGTTCGGATTCCAACGGGAGAAATAGTTACATGGATGAGACGAGGCGTGTTGGCGACGCTGCTCAAAGCACCACTGCGGCACAGAAACCATCCGTCGATGATGTCATCATTGCCGCTGCGCGCGAAAGCGTAATGACTGTGGGCTTGCGTAGGACTTCGATTGCAGAAATTGCTCGCAAGGCAGGAGTTTCGCGTCCGACCGTATATCGTCGATACGCTGACATTGGTGAGCTTCTGGGGGAAGTGACCAACCGCGAAATCCTGCACATGCTTGAGGGGCTCCGCTATGTCCCTGGCGATTCGCGCGCTCGCATGTTGCTGCGTATTCGAATCGTCGTTCAACGCATCATCGAAAGTGACTTTTTCCCTGGCCTGGTCAAGACAGATCCCGACCGTGTCTTAGAAGCGCTCACTGGAGAGATGAGCGATACACAGCTGGAAATTGTGGAGAAATTCATTCTCCCCGGTGTCCGTCACGGGCAGGAAGACGGCACTATTCGCGAGCACGATCCATATCTGCTGGCGCGCAACATTTACCGTCTGATTCAGACGATGGTGCTGGTGTGGCGCCCGGATGGCAAGGACGCGACGCTAGACAAGGAATCTGTCGAAGAGGTCGTCGACATGGTTGACCGCTACTTGCGCCCGGATCCTGCGGATAACAAGAAGAACTAAGAAGTAAAAACCCGCCTGCATCTGGTATAAAACCAGTTCAGGCGGGTTATTTTTGCGCCCCCAGAAGGATTCGAACCCACCTGGAAAACCCCAACTACCTGTATGAACAGGGCAAATAGGCGCCACCCCACGACATTCCCACGACACCTGAACTAGAAAGCGACGGGCAGATTTAACCTACCTGGCTATCACCAAGCAGATTCGATACCTTATGCGACAGTATCGAGGTTGTCTTCCTTGAGTTCTACGTAGATATCTAGGCTCATTGCGGCAGAGTGGTGGCCGGGCTGGCGCTGTTCAATCCTTGGGTTAGCGCCGCTGCCTTTCGTCAGTCCCCCGCAGGCCGTGCGGCATCACATACGCGTTCCGTATTCCTTCATCACCCGCTCAAGATCTCAGTAATACCAATCCGGCTCACTCGGCGTCGGCAACGGGTCACCATCAATCGCAAGCCACAGAAACGCATCCGGAAACTCATCCTTCAAATGTGGCTTTAGCCTCCGCGTGATCCGCTTCGGCGCCGCCACCATCAGCTGCTCATAGATCTTCGGCGTGCCGGTAATGACCTCTCACCGAACTGTCACGGCGCTTCGCTCCACATGCATACGACCGCGCAGAACAAAAACGTCACGTACTCGCAGTACCGTCACCTTGCTCTACTACAGTCCGGCGGTTGCCAGAAGCGAGATGGGCTCAGCGCGCTTGGAGTCTTTGTCTAGTTTCTTGACCCGCTCAGCGGCCAGGTACATCTTGGCAGCTTCCGGTTTGCTCGGCAGGCCCACACCACGGCCAGCGCCATTTCACCGGCTGCGACATCGAGAACTTTTTGCAGACAGCTATGAGCTTTCCTCACCGTGGCCGCCCCAACGCTGAAAGTTGACGGCAGGTTTTGCACATCCGAGCGTTTAATCTGGCCAAACTGCTAAACCTCAGTACGGCTCCACATGAACACGCGACGCGTTCATCTCTTGCGGAAGCCTTGATCTGGCTGGGTAGTGCCGTCTGGTGCGCGGTAGTGGTCCTTCGGCACTGAGCCTTTTTGCTTTCTGTATTGTTCACGCTTGCCGAGGGCAGTGGGATGGTTCTTGAGGTGCGTCCGTTCGCTACGTAGTTGATCCGTGCGCGGACTGATGTCACTACTGGGGCTCAGTCTGTTACGCGCCAGGGTTCGCAGGCGGAGTCTGCATCGGTCATGTTGGGGCGCGTTAGGTGGTGTCCTTTGCGTAGTTTTTCTGGTGTGGGTAAAATGAGGTTGAAACCGGCGATAAGTCCTCCAGGGGAGGACTTCCCACCCTGATAGGTGAGATAGCCGGTTTCAGCATGTCTAAGGCATTCCCCAGGGCGTGAAAGTACTAGCAAGAGTTGGCTCGATACACGGCTTGTACCAAGAGCATTTTTTGCCTTCAAGATGTCGCTGCACTGCCCATAATCCGTAATCAGCAACTTGGAGCCCCCAGGCTGATTGTGATGTCCATACACACAAGGTGATGTTTCGTTTAATTTGTTGGCAGACGTCGTGGACCGCCTCGAATGCGGCCTTTCGAATTCCTTTGGTTCCGAACTCGGCCACGATTACGAAAAGCTCATCCTCAGGTCGGGATACCTGTAGTGCAATCTCCTTTAAGTGCAGGTACCACGCCATCTTGTATAAACGCATAGGTCCTGCTTGCTTAACAGATTCGTAAGCGTTGGATTTGTAGAGAAAGGTTGTGTCGAACCGTGGCGCTTGTCTTTTGATTTCTTGAAACATTTCATTGCGGGTCCGCGCGGAATCATCGACAGCGTGGAAGCCCCTAGTGAGCTTCATATTTTGTTTTGCGCACTGAGCCCTTAGATGAAGCCCCTGGAGCAGATTGTCGCCGTGATGATCTGTGCTGAAGGTTGCGGTGCCGAAACCGAAGTATGTTGAGGCGCCACCACCCTGGGGGTTAGGTGTTCCTGTGTAGTCGAGGTTTCCTGTTTCGTCAGCGTAAAGATAGACACGTTTTGCCAATGGGATCTCACCTTGTTGAGCGCACTATTTGTTTCCGTCGATACTGCGGGGGCGTAGGAGTGGGGCGCTCCCTGATGCTGTATCGGATTGAGCGCCTCTTCCCATTACCGTTAATCCTCAAGCAAACCCAATTCACGAGCATCAGACGGCTTAAAATTCCGCATCTGCTCGTCATCCCAATTCTGCTCCCGGTACTTATTCCACAGCCACCCACTGCATGACCCGTCACCCGCAGCGTCAATCTCCAGGTTCTCTCCGCCGATAGCCTCGGCGCCCTCCAGATGCAGCATCCCCTTCATCGCAGCCTTGTAATCTGCATGCGAGTAATCATCTTTGTTAGTAAGGATCTCTGTAAACACCTGCTGTGCTGCCGCGTCATCCTTAAGTGCCCGGCTGCATAGAAGAGATGCGTATGCATCGCGTTCGTCTTCAGCGCTTGCCCATTCGTCAGTGCCACAGGCGCTGACGAGAATCGTGGTTAATAATGCGTCTGCGAGGAATTTCTTATTCATGTGAATCGTCATTCTAGATAAGGGAAGGGGGGGAGAGAGACGGCCTTACTTTTCGTGGACATATACATCGAGCACTTTGTATCCGTCGGAGCCGAATACGATGATGTTTGGACATTCAAACGTCATCCGCACCGGTGTCCCGAATCCATTTGGGAAGTCAGCTTCACCAGTTACACGAACAGCGTGGTTGGAATTTTCTACAGGAGAATGTTCCACGTCGTAGTCAACGATTCTCGCGCCCCCAGGGTATTTAGCGCGGTTGATGACCTGCTCCTTGCAATCATCAACTGAGGCGTCGATATCACCGGCGATGCGCTTTGCCTCGTATAACACCACACCGAAAAATACGAGGGCGAGAACGATTAGCACCGTCAGTAAGATGAACCACCAGCGCTTATAGAACGGCTTCCTTGCGGCGGCTTGCGTAGTGCGGTCTTCGAAAGTCATTGCGTTTCCTTTGTTTATTGAGAGCGCCAGCGGGCTTGGCCGTCCGGGCCGGCGGAGCAGGTCATAGGTGTGCCGTTCTTACTGACTCCTGTTCCTCCTCCTGAACAGTAAGCGCCTGGGGTTACGTAGTATTCTTGCTGTTCAGGAGCCGGCGCGGCGGGAGCCGGAGCTGGTTCTGGTGTCGCCGCCGGCTGCTGCGCCATCATCTGGGAGGCGCACTGCTGCGTCCAGCCGCTTGAACCGTCGGTGAAGAATGTTGTCCCGGTCTCATGCAAAGCGGGGTCGCCGCAGGATGCCACGGTTTTGTTCATTTCAGATGGTTCTGCTTGGCCTGGGGCTTCGGTATACCCGGTTGGGCGTGCGGACGTGGACTCACCTCCACGGGGCGAAGAGGTAGGTTCGGTGGTGTGCTCGAGGGTGGGGTTGGGGCTGTTCTTTGGGCTTGATGATTCAGACGGAGAATCAGTGGTGGATTCAGTGGACGTGGTGCTTGACGGCGAGGGCGTTGATGTCGAGCTGGTCGACATGTTGCTGCTTGATGGGGAGGGGTCGTTGTTTGATCCGCAGGCAGCGGCGAACGGAATTGCAACACAGGCTGCGATGATGAGGACTCGTTTGGCGGTGTGGGCGGCCATCGCATGATTCCTTTCTTGGCGTTCTTTATGACTGCCCTTATTCTGCGTTAAGGTGAATGGTTTTCAATCTTTGACCACACGACGGGGGTAAATTTGACCTCAAAACCTAGTGTAAAACACCCCCGATACGTCGCCCGCCGCATGTTCGTGTTCTCTCGAGCAGTTCTCGCCACACTGGCAGTAGCTGAGTGGCGACATCAAATTCCCGGGCTATGGCCCCAGTGGCTGGTTCGTAGATTGCTTCCGCTGCAGCGTACTTGGTATGGGAGATGAGTAGCCCGGCAGCTATCTGGGCTGCGGAATATTCTGCTCTGGTGTCGAATGCGGGTTACCAGAGCGGGGTGCTTGAGCCAGTTCACGGGCTCGGATGTAGCGCCGGTTTGCGGCACCAAGTGTGGGAGATTCGCAGGCGCTACCGACAGCCAGGAATCCACCGACCGAGAACTAATGAAGAGCCGTTGCCCCGCTGGTTTGAGCTGTTCGGGATTTCCGAACAGCTGGCCGGTGGGGCACCTTTTTCATGCCCAAAATCCGCTGCATTTCCGCTGCATTTAAACCAACAAGAGCCAATCTGAGCCTACATTAGCGGGGGTAGTTAGATAGGGTAAACCCCCGCCTGAACTCGTAAAACACCAGTTCAAGACGGGGGTAGAAAACGCGCCCCCAGAAGGATTCGAACCCTCGACCAATCGGGTAGAAGCCGACTGCTCTGTCCACTGAGCTATGGAGGCTAGCTAAGAAAAGCATTGTAGCGTCTCTAATGTAGCCAATCACAACCGGTTCTGTTCTAGGGACTTTGGTCGCTAAGCTTAGGGCTATGACTGCCACGACCAAGGCCGAGACCTCTCCGCCTGTTAGCAAGGATAAGAAAGTCCGTAAATCTGCTGGTTGGTACGTTGTTTTTGTACTTATCGGCGGCGTTCTAGCTGGTTTGCTCTCGATGGCGTTCAACATGGATTCGCGCGCCACGTTGGGTATTCCCGATCCCGGCACAATCACCACCTTCGGGTTCCCGTTCGCGAAGGCGGCCGGTGAGCTGCTCGCCTGCCTCGGTGTCGGTTCGTTTATGCTCGCCGCTTTCGGTACGAAGCAGCGTGCCGACGGCACTTTGGGCCTCGACGGCTACACGGCATCCCGCACGGGTATGTGGGCCATGCTCGGCTGGGGCCTCATGGCGCTGATGGAGATTCCGCTGGTGCTCTCCGATGTGTCGGGCCAGCCGCTGTCGACGACGATTCAGCTGAGTAACTGGGCTGTGTCGTTGGAGCAGACCAAGGAGGGCTTGGCGTGGCTGTGGGTAGCTATTTTTGCGGGCATTGTGGCGCTTGGTTCATCGCTGACTCGTAAGTGGATTTGGCAGCCGGTGTTCTTCGCCATCAGCTTGGTGTCGATGATGCCGCTGGCGGTTGTAAGCCACAATGCCTCCGGTGGTGCCCATGACTACGGCACTAACTCCTACATCTGGCACTTGACCTTCACTGTGTTTTGGGTCGGCGGTTTGATGGCGCTGGTTGGCCACGCGCGTCGTCGCGGTGAATGGATGCCAGAGGTAGTGAAGCGCTATTCTTTCGTGGCGTTGGTGGCTTTCATCGCCATGTCTGCCTCCGGCTTCATTAACGCAGCCATCAACATTGACTGGTCTGACCTGGTCAGCAACAACTACGGCATCATGGTGCTGGTCAAGGCCGTTCTCACTATCTTGCTGGGCCTATGCGGCTATGTGCACCGCAAGATCACCATTCCGGAGATTGAGCGCGCTCAGTCGAATCGTCCATTCTGGCGTCTGGCCATTGTCGAGGTCATCATCATGGCGCTGACAATCGGCGTTGCCGTAGCTCTGGGCCGTACTCCGCCGCCACCGAATTTCTCTGAGCAGGCCGGCGGTGAGGGCCTGCCGTCGATTACGCAGATGCAGGTCAAGCTAGGTTACAACCTGGAGATCCCATTCGGTTGGGAGGCCATGTTCACGCAGTGGCGCTTTGACATCTTCTTCGGCTCTGCCGCCATCATTGCCGCGTGGATTTACTTGTACTGGCTCTACTTGCTGAAGAAGCGCGGCGGTACCTGGCCGCTGTCCAACACCCTGTGGTGGCTCGCCGGCTGTGCCACGCTGCTGTTTACTTCGTGCAGCGCGCTGGGCGTGTACATGCCGGCTCTGTTCTCGGTTCACATGATCGCCCACATGCTTTACTCCATGGGCATTCCGGTCATGCTGGTCCTGGGCGGCCCAGTTACGCTCGCGCTGCGTGCGCTGAAGCCGGCCGGCCGCGATGGTCTGCCTGGTATTCGTGAGTGGCTGGTGGTCTTCATCAACAACCCGGTGTCGCGTTTCCTCACGCACCCGGTTGTGGCAACGGTGCAGTTCGTCGCGGGCTTTTACCTGCTCTACATGACACCGATTTACGACTTCCTGGCTGATGAGCACGCGGGCCACGTGTTCATGAACATCCACTTCTTGATCTCCGGTTACATCTTCTACTGGGTCATTATCGGTGTCGATGCTGCACCACAGCAGATTGAGCCGTCGGTCAAGCTGGTCACGCTGATGGGGTCGTTGCCGTTCCACGCTTGGTTCGGTATTTCGCTGATGCAGTCGCAGCAGGTGCTTGCCGAGACCTACTACGCCAGCCTGGATCTCCCTTGGGCAGTGAATCTCCTGGAAGATCAGAACGTTGGTGGTGCCGTCGCGTGGGCTGCCGGTGAGGTTCCGCTCTACATCGTCACCGTTGCGCTGTTTGTACAGTGGCGGCGTTCCGATGAAAAGGATGCAGCCCGCTACGACCGCGTCGCGGACCGCAACAATGATGAGGAGTTGGCCGCTTACAACGAAATGCTCGCTCGCATGAGCCAGCAGGTCGGTGTTGGCGGCGAGGATGAGCGCGATTACTACACCTCGGAGGTTGACGCGCAGCATCCGGTGCACATGGATAATCCGATTGATGCCTCGAAGAGGCGCGGAAGGTAGCGTCGTTAAGCTGATTTTGCATGCTTGACGACGAGGATTGCCGCGACTTCGCCCCTCAACTTCATACGTAGCCTGTGGATAGTTGTCTTTTCGACAAACTTATCCACAGGCTTTTTATGTACCTCTTTCATTTGTTTCTCGAAGCCGGAAAAGTAATTGGCACGGCACGAATGAGACACCTTCGAATTATTCGGCCGCAGTAGGTAAACGCTTTCTTTGGGGGAGGAGCCCGATGTCTGAGGCAGTTATTACCGTGGTGGGCAATGTGGTCCATCATGTGGAAAATCGAAATACCAATTCTGGGGCAAAGGTCTGCAAGTTTTCTGTGGCATCCAGCAAGTCATGGAAGGGGGAGAATGGTTGGGAGCAGTCGGAGACGTCATATTTTGATGTTGAATGTTGGGGCAAGCTCGCCGAGAACGTGAATAACACGGTGTGGAAGGGCCAAGCCGTCATTGTCCACGGTCACGTTCGTACGGATCGCTGGGAGGGCGATGATGGTACGAAGCATCAGCGCCAGAAGATCATTGCTAAGGCGGTAGGTCCGAATCTGCGCCGTCACCTGGCAACGGTGAAGACTATGACTGAGAAGCCGCATGAGTCGCCGACTGGTCTTGGTGAGTCATCGACTGGGGATTCGGAAGCTTCGGTTACTGAGACAGTTGCGTCTCAGGCCGGGGCCGTGCGCACCTTCACTGCTAGTACGGGCGGCGCTGGTGAGGCGGGGAACACAGGTGCAGCTAGTTCGGAGCAGCGAGAAATGGCTGATGCAGGAGTCAGTGCGCCGTTCTAACCCAGGAGCCAGTACATCGTTGTAGAGCGGAATGAGGGGGAGCCGCTGAAAGAGCGGAAAGAGGGGAGGGGTAATTACTGCACGTGAGGTGACGCTGCTGAGAAAGGGGAGGGATCGCATACGATTCGGCAGCGTTATCTCGCAGCTAGTTTTGCTAGGAGCCTGGCAGAGATTTTGGTGGGAAAGGATTGCGGGTACGCCCATGTAGATTGTGCCTTTTGGTTCCTATGCGTAACCTCTACAGGGATTGCTTATTTCCTTTCTACGAGGGGACGAAATTCCACCATGGGTGAGTTCATCTACCAGATGAAAAACGTGCGCAAGGCGCACGGCGATAAGGTTATTCTCGACAACGTCACCATGGCGTTTTACCCGGGCGCAAAGATCGGCGTGGTCGGTCCGAACGGCGCAGGTAAGTCGTCGATTCTGAAGATTATGGCTGGCCTTGATCAGCCGAGTAACGGTGAAGCTTTCCTGGAGCCGGGCGCCACTGTCGGCATCCTGCTGCAGGAGCCTCCGCTGAATGAGGAGAAGACCGTTCGCGGCAACGTCGAGGAGGGCCTCGGCGACATCTTCGAGAAGAAGGCTCGTTTTGAAGCCATCGCCGAGGAGATGGCCACCAATTACACCGACGAGCTCATGGAAGAAATGGGCAAGCTCCAGGAGGAGCTCGACGCCGCTGATGCTTGGGAGCTGGATTCCAAGATTGAGCAGGCAATGGATGCGCTTCGCTGCCCGCCGGCGGACGAGCCGGTTACTCACCTCTCCGGTGGTGAGCGTCGTCGTGTAGCACTGGCAAAGCTGCTGCTCTCCGAGCCGGACCTGCTGCTTCTCGACGAGCCGACTAACCACCTGGACGCCGAGTCTGTGCTGTGGCTCGAGCAGCACCTGGCTAAGTACCCGGGCGCTGTCCTGGCCGTGACTCACGACCGTTACTTCCTGGATCACGTCGCTGGCTGGATTTGTGAGGTCGACCGCGGCAAGCTCTACCCGTACGAGGGCAATTACTCGACTTACCTGGAGAAGAAGGCTGAGCGCCTTGAGGTTGCAGGTAAGAAGGACGCCAAGCTGCAGAAGCGCCTGAAGGATGAGCTGGCGTGGGTCCGCTCGGGGCAGAAGGCTCGCCAGGCCAAGAACAAGGCCCGTCTGGAGCGCTACGAGCAGATGGTGGAGGAAGCCGAGCAGTACAAGAAGCTCGACTTCGAAGAAATTCAGATTCCGACCCCGCCGCGCCTGGGTAACCAGGTTGTTGAGGTCAAGGACCTGGAGAAGGGCTTTGATGGCCGCGTCCTGATCAAGGATCTGTCGTTCACCCTGCCGCGTAACGGCATCGTCGGTGTGATTGGCCCGAACGGTGTTGGTAAGTCCACCCTGTTTAAGACCATCGTGGGGCTGGAGCAGCCGGATTCCGGTGAGGTCAAGGTCGGTCAGACTGTTCAGCTCAGCTACGTTGACCAGGGCCGTGAAAACATCGATCCGGAAAAGACCGTTTGGGAGGTTGTCTCTGATGGTCTCGACTACATCGTGGTCGGCCAGAACGAGATGCCGTCTCGTGCATACCTATCTGCTTTCGGTTTCAAGGGCGCGGATCAGCAGAAGCCGTCGAAGGTTCTCTCCGGTGGTGAGCGCAACCGTCTGAACCTCGCGCTGACCCTCAAGCAGGGAGGAAACCTTATCCTCCTGGATGAGCCGACTAACGACCTTGACGTCGAAACCCTGTCTTCGCTGGAAAACGCACTGCAGAACTTCCCGGGCTGTGCCGTGGTCATTTCCCACGACCGTTGGTTCCTGGACCGCACCTGTACCCACATCCTCGCATGGGAAGGCAACTTCGAAGAGGGCAAGTGGTTCTGGTTCGAAGGCAACTTCGAGGGCTACGAGAAGAACAAGATTGAGCGTTACGGCGAGGAGGCTGCACGCCCGTCGCGTGTCACTCACCGTCGCCTGACCCGCTAATCAGTTTCCCGCGAATCTGATCTTTGCCAACGGCAACGCCCGGAACCGTGTGGACTGGCTCGCACCAGTGCACAGGTCCCGGGCTTTCGCGTTATTTGCAGGTTCGTAGCTCCAGAAAACGCCTATAGTTCTGGGTATGACTGAATCAGCACCATTTCGTACCAACGTCGCTATCCGCTGGTCTGATTTTGATCAGTATGGTCACGCTAACAACACCGCATTCCTGGAATACGCCCAGCAGGCTCGTCTCGACTTTGTGATGCGCGGCCTCGGCGGCGGGGCAGGTATGCCTGCGGCAGTGGTGCGTCGCCTGGAGATTGACTACGTCCGCGCTATCTTGCCGGACACCCAGGAAGTTGTGGTTGAGACCGAGATCATCAACTTCGGTCGCACCTCTTTCACACTCCGCCAGACTATCTCCGACCAGCATGGTCACATCGTGGCTGTGCTTGAAACCGTGATGGTGATGTTTGATCTCAAGACTGCGAAGGCAGTCGAGCTCTCCCCGTCTGCCCGCCGTGAACTGGAGCGTTTTGCAGCTCCCGCAATCGAAGACAACAAGGAAGACCAGGACAAGTAATTCGCCGTGACCACTTCTCATCCCGCTGCCGAGCTGACCTTCGGCACTCCCGATGCCCTGAAGAACCTGGGCGTCCTAGCCCATAAGGCCTACGCCCTCGACGAGAACACGTTGCTTCGCATCCGCGCACGAAAGACCGCCGCCGCCGGTATCAGTTCATCGCCCGAGCCCACCGCTGCGCCAGCAATGTCACAGGTATGGGTGAAGACCCCGATCGGCCCGCTCGCCATGCGCACAATTGCGCTACACGCGCTTCCCGACGACATCATCGTCACTGCCGCGGAGATTAAAGACATCGCAGTGCGTGCCTTTGCGCAGGCAAAATCATCCGACAATGCGGAGGACAAAGAAGCTTCGCTCACCGCGCTGCCGTATCGGGTGCATGCGCAGTCGGCGTCCTCCTGGCCGGGATTCTTGCCAGTTCCGGAAGGATGGCAGGTTGTCGACTATGTTCCGGCCACTGCTTTCCGGACTCTCGAGAAGCAGGGGCGCGCGGTCGCTGTGGAATCTTCCGGCCCCATGGGTATGCCGCCATCTCTGCTGGATCAGAAGGTTCTCACTGTCAGCGGAGAGGCCGGTGAAGCCGCCGTTGACTCAGGGGAGGGGCAGTCGCAGGAGACGTCGAAAAGCGTTGTCGACGTGACCATGCGGGATGTGTTTGCGCTGTGTGCGATGGGCTTCATTCCAGAGCAACCGGATGAAAAAGAGCCGGTGCGCGTGTCCACGAAGGGACGGTGGCACCGGCTGGATGGACGGTTTGGCTCGATCTTTACGCTCGAGTCCTTTGGCGTGCTGCCGCTGCTGAACTAGCGGGGCTGCTGAACTAGCGGGGCAGGGGCCTAATTCCTACTGCGCGTCGAAGCGGTTGATGAGCATGTCAGCGACCTGCACCATGTGGTTCCACATGGCTTCGCGCTGGGGGCGGGGGAGCTCTTCATCGGAAATGTCTGCGAGTGAGGCGCTCATGATCTCCAGCCAGCGGTCGCGTTCGGCTTCGCCGATGGAAAACGGCATGTGGCGCATGCGCAGGCGCGGATGACCACGCTGTTCGCTGTACGAACGCGGCCCGCCCCAGTACTGGACGAGGAACATGCGGAGTCGATCCTCGGCGCCCTCCCAGTCATCGCTGGGGTACATCGGGCCGATGAGGTCATCGGAACGCATACGCGTGTAAAAGCCATGGACGATGCGATTGAAGACATCCTCGCCGCCGACGGAGTCAAAGAGCGTCTGAGAAGTTGTCATGGCACCAAGTCTATCGACTTGATGCCACGAAAACGATAACGGCCAAAGTGCCGGCCGAAATCACTTGTTACTTCGCGTCGAACTCGCGGGCACGAAGAGCGAGCTTCACCAGGAACTGCTGCTCAGAGATGATGCGCTTGACCGGCGATGCAGTCTCGTCGCTGTCGAGCAGACGTTGAGCGGCTGCAATTGCATCATCGCTGATCTCCCAGGTTGGGTAGAAGCCCTCGAGCAGCGTCTGTGCCGTCTCGGAGGAGAACTGCTTCCACCAGCTGTTGGCAACGGCGAAGAAGTGCTCCGACAGCGAGGTCGCCGACTGCTCCGCGTTGATGGTGGCGCGGGAGTCGTCGTCAAGCGCCTGTGCGAGCACCTCACCCGAGCCCGGCGCGTTGAAGCCGGCCAGCAAGTGGCGAATGACAAGGTTCGACGGGGCATCGTTGCCGGAGACCGTCGCCTCTGCCCAGACGCGGGACTTGTTGGCGAGCGTCGGCACGGAGGCGCGGCAGGCGATGGCGGCCTGCGCACCGAGTGCCGAGTTGTCGGTCTTTTCAAGCTTTGCGATGGCTTCCTCGCCCTCGAGACCGGCGGAAACCAGCGGCTTCAGGGCGCGCCACTGCATGTCGGTGTCTACCGTGACAGCTGGGAAACCAGCCTTGTCTGCGTCGCCAGTGTAGATGGCGCGCAGTGCGTCAACGACGTCGCTATTCGACGAGCCCACGGTGGTCAAAGCGTTAACGAAAACCAGGGCGCGGTCGGCGTCGGTTTCCTTCTTCGCGTAGTCCAACAGGCCCTGAGCCAGCAGGTCGCGGCCGGTGGAATCAGCCCACTGTGGATCGGCGTAGACGTTGACGGCGCTGACCGCCTGAGCGATGACGCGCTCCAAGACGGAGAGCTTGTCCTCGCCCGGGATGCCGCGGAGCACCAGGTTGACGAAGTCGCGAGCGCGCATCTGGCCTGCGCGAACCATCTGCCAGGTAGCGGACCAGCACAGTGTGCGTGCCATTGAATCGGTGAAGGCGCCGATGTTGTCGATGACGGTGGCAAGCGAGCCTTCGTCCAAGCGGATCATGCTGTAGGTGAGGTCGTCGTCGTTAACCAGCACGACATCGCCGACTGGGGTGTCGACCAGCTCTGGGACTTCGGTGCGTGCACCACGGACGTCGATTTCCACGCGCTTGGTGCGCTCGAGTACGGCATCCGATCCGGTGCCGCGCAGGTTGTAGATGCCCACGGCGACTCGGTGGTCACGGAGTTCACCAGCACCCGGCTCGGCACCTTCCTGCGTGACTGCGAAGGAAGTGTACTTGCCGTCCTCTTGCTGGAACTCCGGTGCCAAAGTGGTGATGCCGGTGGTGGTCAGCCACTGATCGGCCCAGCCGGACAGATCGCGCCCCGAGGCCTCGGAGAGCGCCTCCAACAGGTCCGCGAAGGTGGCGTTGCCAAAGCGGTGGCGGGCAAAGTGAAGGCGAGCACCGGCGAGGAAGGCGTCCTGACCAACGTAGGCGGCCAGCTGCTTGAGGGTGGACGCGCCCTTGGCGTAGGTGATGCCGTCGAAGTTCTGCTCGACGGTGTCAATGTCGCTGGCATCGGCGGCAATCGGGTGCGTCGACGGCAGCTGATCCTGCTTGTAGGCCCAGGCCTTCTCTACGTTGGCGAAGGTGGTCCAGGCGTGGCTGTAATCGGAAACCTCAACCTGTGCGGCGGCAGCCGACCAGGTAGCGAAGGACTCGTTGAGCCAGAGATCATCCCACCACTGCATGGTGACCAAATCACCGAACCACATGTGAGCCATCTCGTGCAGGATGGTGTCATTGCGACGCTCGTAGAGGTAATGAGTGGGCTTGGAGCGGAAGACGTACTCGTCGCGGATGGTCACGCAGCCGGCGTTTTCCATCGCACCCATGTTGTATTCCGGGCAGAAGATCTGGTCGTACTTGCCGAACGGGTAGGGCTCGCCGAAGTGCTTGGCGTAGAAGTCGAAGCCTTCCTTGGTCTCCTTGAATAAGGTGTCGGCATCGAGGTACTCGGCGATGGACTGGCGGCAGTAGAGGCCTAGCGGAATGGTCAGCTCTCCCTCCGGCTGGTGCTCAGCAGGGGTTTCCGGGTGCGGTGCGACAGTGCCGGTCCACGAGTCAGTGACCTCGTACCACGGGCCAGCACAGACTGCGACGAGATACGTCGACAGCGGAACATCCACTGAGAAGTCGAAGGTGTCGGCCTCATTGCCATGGAGATCGGTGGTGGTGCCGGTCTTGGCCACCGAGTTGGAAACAACCTTCCAACCCTTCGGTGCCACGACGTGGATTGAATACGTCGCCTTCAAATCCGGCTGGTCAAAGCAGGCGAACACGCGCTTGGCATCGGCAGTTTCAAACTGCGAGTACAGGTAGGTTTCGCCATCGGCGGGATCCTGGAAGCGGTGAATGCCCTGGCCGTTATTGGTGTAACGACAGTCCGCATCGATAACGACGGTGTGGTCACCTTCGGTCAGGTCTACGTTAATGCCGGTCTCGCTGTCATAGCGAGCGGCCTCCGTGGCGTCGACGCCGTCGATGGTCACACTCTTGACAACTGCATCGCGCAGGTCAATAAAGATGGAACTAGCGCGCTTCGCTTTCAGAGAAATTGTGGTCTTGGAAGCGAATGTTGGTGCGCTGTGCGGCCCACCGACAGGTGCGGTCGTAAGGTCGAGCGAGATGTCGTAGTGGGACACCTCGAGCATGGCCGCACGGTCGGCGGCCTCGGTCCTGGTTAGGTTCGTGGAAGTCATGCGACAAGTGTAACCACGACCCCGGATTGGGAATCGGGCAGTAGCGGGGTGGGTGAGGTGACCTCGACTTCCTAGCTCGTTCCTAGCCGTTTGGGGCGGTCGATTGGCGGTCGATTGGGCGAGATTTGGCTTCTTTGGCATGCTAGCAAAGCCGATCGTGAATACACTTCGTTTCATGTACAAACTCAGTGATGATGCAAGCAAGGTTGAACGGGTCAACGCGGCGTGGGGTCGCATTGAAGCAAAGCTTGGCGACGATGCTCTGGAGGCCCCGGCGACAGAAGCGGAACTGGATCAGCTTGAGGCTGACCTCGGAGTAAAGCTGCCAGACTACGTGCGAGCTTCGTGGCTGCGGCACGCGTCTGTGGACGGTGAGCCGTGGGACGGTGGCTGGATTGCGCCGCCTAAGTCGATTCTGAACGACTACAAGCTGTGGACTCAGCTGCAGGCAGACGGCGAGTTCGATGATTTTGAAGCCGAAGGCATGGACAGCGCCGACTCGGATGGCAAGTGGTATCACGAGGCATGGATTCCTCTGGTCATGGACTTCGGCGGAAACAACTACTGCCTGGACATGCGCTCGGGGAAGATGGTCTCC
The DNA here is from genome assembly GCF_001838335.1 of Corynebacterium sp. HMSC075F02. Lineage (NCBI taxonomy): Bacteria > Bacillati > Actinomycetota > Actinomycetes > Mycobacteriales > Corynebacteriaceae > Corynebacterium > Corynebacterium sp. HMSC075F02. The sequence goes on from NZ_KV836303.1 coordinate 16,400, forward strand.
ATGGACCATGAGGTGGGCTCGGAGTTCCTGGACTACGCAGATTGGCCTGCCTACCTGGAAGCTGCCGCTGATTCCCTGGAGGCTACGGGCTTGCCCTGGAACGGCTAGGTAAGCAATCTGGACGGCGTCCGATGGGGGGAGTCAGTTAGCACCGGGCCCGATAGAACTTCGGACCCATCCGAATTCATGAATGCGAACCGAAAAATTCCGCCCTATAGTCGTTGATAAGTCAATCAATGCTTTAGGAGGACTTTCACATGAGCAATCGAGACAAGGTCACTTTTTACTTCGACGTTTCCTGCCCGTTTTGCTGGGTGACGTCGCGCTGGATTAAGGAAGTCGAAAAGGTCCGCGACATCGAGATCGAGTGGAAGCCGATGAGCCTGTCGGTGCTCAATGAAGGCCGCGATGAACTGCCGGAAGATTACAAGTTCATGATGCAGTGCAACTGGACCCCGGCACGCCTGTTTAATGCAGTGTTCTCCCAGGATGGTCAGGAGGCCGTCGACAAGCTTTATACCGCGCTGGGCACGAAGATTCACAACGAAAACCGCATCGATCGCCATGCGCATGTCGACGAGCCGGAGCACGCATTCGACGAGCTGATTAAGGAAGCCCTCGCAGAGGTTGGACTGCCGGAAGAGCGCCTGGCACAGGCCCTGACTACCGAGTTCGATGAGCTCATGCGTGAAAACCACGCAGAGGCCATGAAGGAGGTCGGCAACGACGTCGGCACTCCGGTGGTCAAGCTCAACGACGTTGCCTTCTTCGGTCCGGTGCTTACCCGTATCCCACGCGGCGAAGAAGCCGGCAAGATTTTCGACGGCTCGGTTGCCGTCGCCAGCTACCCGTACTTCTTCGAAATTAAGCGCTCCCGGACTGAGGACCCGCGCTTCGACTAAGAAAGCAGTAGCAGCTGGGGCGCGCAGTTAGGAGAGCTGACCCGCTCCGGCTCCAGCATTCTGCCCGGTAGAGGCCTGCCGTTCTTCTTCGCTCATGGCAGCCCACCGTGGCGGGATGTAGATGCAGGTCGGGTCGGATGCGGTGTAATCCCCGGTCAACGCGTACGCTGTCGACCGGGACCCACCGCATACGCTGTGGTATTCACAGACGCTGCACTTTCCATGCCAATTGTCCGGATCGCGAAGGGCCTTGAACGCCGGCGAGTTCGAATAGATTTCCTGGAATGGCGTGGCCTTCACATTTCCGCAGTGAAGCGGCAGGAAGCCATTGGGGTAGACGTCGCCGATGTGGTCAATGAAGGCAAAACCTGACCCGGAATTGACGGCCATGGGGGAGCGCGGGCGACGTGGCTTTTCCGGCACAGCACCGAGCAGCTTTGTCGTTTCCTCGGTCAAGTAACGGTAGAGCTCGCCGCCCTCATAGGGTGGCAGCCCCTTTTCCTTCGCTTCCTCCTGCTGCATGACGACGCGCCGATACTGCGGCGCCTCCGTCGTCTTAATGGCAATTCGGTTGGACACATCAGACAACCAGTGCAGAACATCCTCGCGTTCCTCCGGTGACAATGCGCCCAAATCCGCACCGCGACCAGTGGGAACGAGGAAAAAGACGTACCACATCTTGGCCTGCATCTCCATGACGGTCTTCAGCAGCGCTGGCGCCTCATGAATATTTCCCTTGGTCAGGGTCGAGTTAATCTGCAGCCGGTAACCGGCCTCGTTGATGTGCGGAGCCATTTCGAGCGTCTTTTCAAAAGTGCCCGAAAATCCACGGAACTTGTCATGGGTCTGGGCAGTCGCGCCATCGAGCGACATGGACATCGCCTTGCCACCGGCCTCACGCAGTGACTGAATCCGCTCTGGCGTGAGCCGCGGCGTCACCGATGGAGATAGCGACATATTCAGGCCCTGCTCCGTGCCGAATCGCACCAATTCTTCCAGGTCATCACGCTCAAAAGGATCACCGCCGGTGAGCACTACAAGCGGCTTCGGCTTGCTATACGACGCCAAGGTCTCCAGCAGCATCTTGCCCTCGGTGGTCGAAAGCTGGTGAGGATGCGGCTCGTGCTGCGCATCTGCACGGCAGTGCTTGCAGACTAAGCCACAAGCCCGCGTGACCTCCCAAATGACAATAAATGGTTTCTTGTTGATGTCATGCCGAACCGTTCGCACCACCGGTGCGTGATGATTCCCATGGGAGCCATGGGCTTCAGGATCGACTTGGAAGTGAGCTTGCGGCGCAGGAGACACGGTAAAAGCACCCAATTTCCGGTTTCGAAGGCGTGCTGAAACGCAAATACAGTCACTTTTCACCCTATTCGGCTGCGCAGGAGACGTCGTCAAGCAATACCTAAAACGGGTGCAGGCGCCGTGGAATCCGTGGGAACCGCTAAACTTGCTGCCATGCGTATTTACCTTGGTGCAGACCACGCCGGTTTTGAGATGAAGAACCTGATTAAGGCCCACCTGGAGAAGGCTGGCCACGACGTCGTTGATTGCGGCGCTCACACCTACGACCCTGCAGATGATTACCCAGCATTCTGCATTGAGGCGGCTTCCCGTACCGTCGCTGATCCGGGCAGCCTGGGCATCGTGCTCGGCGGTTCCGGCAACGGCGAGCAGATTGCTGCTAACAAGGTCAAGGGCGCTCGTTGTGCGCTGGCTTGGTCGGTGGAGACCGCAAAGCTCGCCCGCGAGCACAACAATGCTCAGCTGATCGGCCTCGGCGGTCGTATGCACTCTGAGGAAGAGGCCCTGGCTATCGTCGATGCTTTCGTCTCCCAGCCGTGGAGCGAGGAGGAGCGTCACCAGCGCCGCATCGACATTCTGGCAGAGTACGAAAAGACTGGCGTTGCCCCGGAGCTGCCAGAAGCTTAAAGGGATTGCTGTTCGCTATCTGTTGATAGGAATAAAAAAGGGGTCTGGTTCCAGAAAACTCTGGGACCAGACCTTTTTTCATGTGTAGACGGAGTAGGAATTGTCGTATGACAAATCAAGAAGCGCATCGCCGAGTAACTGTTGTGCTATTCCCCGGGTTCGAGCTCTTGGACGTATTTGGACCGGTTGGCCTTTTTGGCCATGTCCCAGAGATTGAGGTCGAATATGTCGCCAACATTGCTGGTCCGATAACCAGCGCTCAGGGGGCGCAGGTTATCGCCACACGTTGTGCCACTGACCTCGAAACGGTCGATATTCTTCTAGTTCCTGGTGGAGCCGGGAGTAGAACACTAGTTGACGATGCAGAGTTTTTGGACTGGCTCAACAACCTCGGATCCCGGGCGCGGTTAGTGGCATCGGTTTGCACAGGTTCCGCACTGCTTGCTGCGGCTGGGCTTCTTGAAGGAAAGCGGGCAACTAGTAATAAGTTGGCTTTTGATTGGGCTACCTCGTTCGGAAACGAAGTGACGTGGGTGAAAGCGGCTCGATGGGTTGAAGACGGAGATCGCTGGAGCTCATCAGGAGTCGCAGCAGGTATGGATATGGCTGTTGCTTTAATTAGCAGCATCCTTGGCAAGGAAGCTGGTCGATTCGCCGCCAGAAAAATTGAGTATCGGCCTCAGACAGACGGCACTGTCGATCCTTTTGCGGATTTAGCGAAATAGCGGCGCCGGGCTTTTTCTAAATATCGAAACCGTCGAATCCGCCGTCGAAAAATCCGCCGCCGTCGCCGCCGCCGTCGCCGCCACCGAAGAGGCCGTCGAAGAAGCCTCCGCCGTCGCCTGCGTCACCGGCATCTGCACCGCCGCCACCGAAGTCGCCGCCAAGGTCATCTCCACCGAAATCGTCGCCACCGAAGTCTTCGGCTCCAAAGTCCTCGGTGCCGCCGAAGTCGTCAGCGCCGGTGCCCATGCCGCTGGCGAACTCATCAGCGCCGTAGGCAACACCGGCCATACCGTGGAAGAGGGTAGAGAACAGCAGCATCGAGCCTGCGGTCCAGACACCGGTGCGGAGCGCGGACTTCCACCATGGCTCGGAGTACCAACCGGCCGGAACCGGACGGCCAGCGACACGACCACCGGGGTAGTAGTTCGGAGTTTCCGGGGTGGCGTATGGAGAGGCGGTAACCGAGTGGCCTTCGTGCTCAATGGTGCGAGTTTCGGTCACAGAACCAGCGGCCTTCTGCCCCTCCAGCGGTGGCAGTGTCGGCCCCGCCGGCAGGCCCATAATTTCGCGAGCCGCATTGATGTAGTGCAGGCCCTCCAGCGCCGATTCGCGGGCCATTCGCGCCTGTGCCGGGGTGCGCGCAGTAGAAATCTGCGAGGAAGCGGCATTGTAGCGCTCGGATGCGTCAGCAAGAGCCTGCGTGGAAGCCGAATCGGTGCCAGCCAGGTTCAATACCTGTGAGCCCAGTCGCTCAATCCATCGGCGGGCGTCTGCGACGGCGTCTTCCAATTGATTGTTCTGGCGAGCATCAAAGGCCCTGTTAGAGCGGTTTTGAGCCATCGACGCGATGATAATTGCGCCGCCGACGGTGATCGCGATCAGGATTAAAGCCCCCATGGGCTAGGCCTCCAAAAAGGAAATTGCGGGTACTGCTTGTAATTACTTGAGATAACGCATGTAGAGCGAAAAAAGTTCCCGAGCTTACATATCTGTCCGACAGATGTAGCTCGGGAACCAGGAAATGATTGGGTATGGGTAGGTATCTATGATTCGGCGGAGTCGGTGCTCTTGGTGCGGCTCTTCCGATTGGCGTGCCATGCGCGAACTTCTTCGGAATCCCACAGGGTCAACCCATGAAGCTTCGCGACGGGTTCAGGAGCCTTCTTGCGGCCAGCGTAGCTGGTGAAAGTGCCACGTGCGGTGCCGGAAAAAGCAGCGCATTCGACCGCGGTCCATAGTTCGTGTCCAGTATCGGCATCGATAATGGTGGGCTTCATGGTGCCCAGAGTACCCGTAGCACTGGATCCTGAACAGAGGTCAGAAGAATTTCTGGTCCCCGGACGTCGGCTCAGAAAGTAAAAACCGGGAGCAATGCGCCCGGTTGCGTGGAGGGGATGACGGGAATCGAACCCGCGTCTTCAGCTTAGAAGGCTGACAAGTGGGGTTCCTAACGTGATTTTTGATTTTTTTTTGGGGGGGGGACATCGTCAACAACGGGCCGGGGCTCCGATTCGTTCCAGGGGGAGCGGATTTTTCGCGAACGATCCGGTTGCTCTACTCGGTTGCTTTACGACGACCCCGTCGACGCGCGAAACCCATAATATTTTGTTTGAAAACCAAAAACTAGGCGTGATGTGTGACATAGGATGTCGGCATGTCAACCAATGTGCCTGCCAATGACCGAACTCTCCATCCTCAGCCGCGCACGTCGCCGCTCGCGAAGCCGTTGCATCACGACGTCGATCTGCGGGGTCTGCTGATCGGCACGGCGTCGGCCGCCGGGCAGATCGAGGGCGGTGACGAGAACAACGACTGGTTCGATTGGGCCCGCGAGCCCGGCAACATCGCCGATGGTTCGACCCCGCTGCGCGCCACCGACCACTGGAACCGGTGGCGGGAGGACAACGAGCTCATGGCGTCGCTGGGTCTGCCCATCGCTCGCATCGGCGTGGAGTGGGCGCGTATCGAACCGCGGCCGGGGGAGTTCGACCATGCGGTGCTGGATCGCTACCGTGAGGAGATTGCCGACCTGCGGGACAAGGGGATTCGTCCGCTGGTGACGCTCCATCACTTCGTCAATCCGCTCTGGTTCGCTCGGCGCGGCGGCTTCACCTCCGATGAATCGCCGGCGGCTTTCCTGCGCTATGCGGAGACGACCGTGCGGGCGCTCGACGACCTCGTCGACGAGTGGATCACCGTCAACGAGCCGAACGTGTACGCCACCCAGGCGCACATGTTCCGCTCGGGCCCGCCGGGCAACCGCTCGTGGGGCGACACGATGGCCGTGCTGCGCAACATGGCGGTGTCCCACATCCGCGGTTACGAGGTCATCCACGGCATCCAGGGGGATCGGGCGAAGGTCGGCATCGCCCACCACGCACGGGCGTTCGCGCCGCGCAATCCGCGCAACCCCATCCACCGCGGCCTGGCGCGGATCAATCGGCATCTGTTCCAGGACATCGTCGCCGACGCGCATCTGGCGGGGAAGTTCCATCCGCTGCTGGGCGGGGCGAAGGTCGGCCGCGGGTTGCCGTCGGGCCGCCACCACGACTTCCTGGGCCTGAACTACTACTCGCGCACGGCCGTCGACAAGTTCGACGACGGCACCTTCGTCGGGGCTCCGGTCAACGACCTCGGGTGGGAAATCCACCCCGAGGGCCTGGTCGAATGCGCCCGCGACCTGAACGAGCGTTTCGGCGGACCGGTCTGGATCACCGAAAACGGCACCTGCGATCTCGGCGATCTGGAGCTGTCGGTCGGTGGCGTGGACGCGGGCGTCGAAAAGCCGAATCCGGCCGGGGACTACGCCAACCCGGACGCCGGGGCTGCCGACCGCAGGCTGGAGTCGTTCCGGCCGCGGTTCATCCTGGAGCACCTGCGGGCCATCGCCGAGTCGGACGTGCCCATCGAGCGCTGGTACCACTGGTGCTTCGTGGACAACTGGGAATGGGCCGACGGCGAAGAGCCGCGATTCGGCATCGTCCACCTGGACTACGAGACGCAGGAACGGACGATGAAGCCGTCGGGCCACCTGCTGGCCGAGCTGGCCCGCACCGGGCGGATCACCCCGGAGCTGCACCGGCGCTACACCGCAGGCCGTCGTTACCCCGTCGCGGACGAACACACCGACCCCAACGTGCGGGCGCAGCCGCCGGAGCCGGATGGGGTGCAGGGATGAGCTCCTCCGAACACGCCGGCTCCTCCGAACGCGCCATCTCCGACGTCGGGCGTTTCACCGCCGACCCCGCCCAGCGCACGCCGGTGACCACCGGCTGGATCGTGCGGTACGGCCTGCTGTACCTGGGGCAGAACATCTCGTGGGCAGCGCCGACGCAGCTGTTGTTGGCGCAGCAGATCCTCATCTGGCATCCGGGGGAGAAGGAGGAGAAGTTCGCGCTCCTCATGGCGGTCGGCGGGTTCTTCTCCATCATCGGGCATCCGCTGGCCGGGTGGTTGTCGGACCGCACGGACACGCGCTGGGGCCGCCGCGCCCCGTGGATCCTCTTCGGCGGGCTGGCGGCGGCCGGGTCGCTGGTGTTCCTGGGCGCCGCGCCGGGCTTCATGGCGTTGACCATCGGGTGGGCGGTGTTCCAGCTGGCCATCGCGGCGTCAATCAACGCGGCCCAGGCGGTGGCGCCGGATACGGTGCCGGACAATCAGTACGGCGTGGTCTCGGGTGTGCTGGGGCTGACGTACACCCTCGGCGTGGTGCTGGGCACCGTCGTGGCCACGGTGTTCGACCTGGGGCTGGCGTACATCGTCACCGCGGCGCTGCTGCTGGTGCTCATCGGCCAGTTCCTGCCGGGCTTCCGCGACGTGTCCCGGGTGCGGTCGCAGGCGGCCGCATCTCCGGTGCTTGACGACGCCGGCGGGGACGCTGACGCCGTGGTGCCCGCCGTCGCCGAGGTGCCCGGAGGGCTCTACCGCGACTTCACGTGGGTGTTCATCGCCCGGTTCCTGGTGACCACGGGCAACTCGGTCGCGTTGTTCTACCTGTTCTATTACCTGCGCGATCACATCGGCCACCCCGATCCGGATGCCGGCGTGCTCGTCCTCACCGGCGCGTATGCCCTGTGCGTCATCGTCACCGCGATCCTGTCGGGCAAAGTGTCCGACAAGATGGGCAAGCGCCGGGTGTTCGTGGCGTTGTCGTCGATGGGCGTCGCCGGGGCCTGCGCGATCATGGCGTTCGCCGGGAGCTTCGCCATGGTCGTCGGCGCGGCGGTGCTGTTGGGTCTGTCGTGGGGCGTGTTCATGGCCGTCGATCAGGCCCTGATCAACCAGGTGCTGCCCAAGGCCGATGAGCGCGGGCGTGACGTGGGCGTCATGAACCTCGCCGTCGCCGGCCCGAACATGGCCGCCCCGGTGCTCGCCGCCTTCGCGTTGGCGAACCTCGGCGGGTACCCCGGCCTGTACGTTTTCGCGGGCGCGCTCACCGCCGTCGGTGCGGTGCTGGTGTACCGGGTGCGGTCCGTGCCCTGATCTCCGTGCGTTGAACAGCGTGCGGCCGGTGCCTTAATCTTCGTGCCTTGAACGGCGTGCGGTCGGCGTTACGGTTTGATACCGTTCGTTGCAGTCGATGAAAGGTGTTTATCCCCGTGCGCCCCACGAAGAAGTTGTCCCCCGCCGCATTCGGCGCAGCGTCCCCCGCCGTCTCCTCTGTGGAGACCGGTGCCGAGGCCCGGTCCGCGAGCCGAGTCTCAGCGGCCCCGTCGTCCCGGACGTCCTTCGTCCGCAGGGCGTTGGCCCCGGTCACGGCGCTCGCGCTGGCGGGCACGTTGCTGTCGGTGCCGCAGGCGTCGGCCGGCGGCTCCGCCGGTCCGGCCGATCTCGGCGGGTTGGACTGGGGCGCGTGCCCGACCGCGGCGATGACCGCGCCGGGCACCGTGTGCGCGGACATCGACGTGCCACGTGATTATTCCGACCCGGAGGGCGCGACGATTTCCCTCACTGTCAGCCGGGTTCCGGCGACGGGGGAGCGCCGTGGCGTCATCGCAGGCAATCCGGGCGGCCCCGGCGGCGACGCGTTGGGAATGTTCTCCGACGAGGCCGTGAGGATGCCGACCGCCGTCCGGGAGCACTTCGACCTCATCGCCGTCGAGCCGCGCGGCCTGGCCTGGGGCACCCCGCTGAACTGCAACGTGGCGGACATCCCGATGACGGGTCTGCTCTCCGGGCAGGTCGGCGCGATGTACGCCTCCTGCGAAGCCAATGAACCGGGATACGCGGCGACCATCACCACGGAGAACACCGCTCGCGATCTCAACCATGTCCGCGACGTGCTCGGCCAGGACGTCATGCACCTCTACGGCCTGTCCTACGGCACGGATCTGATGAGCACGTACGCGACCCTGTTCCCGGACAAGACGGGCCGGATGGTGCTGGATTCCTCGGTCGATCCTGCCGACCGTTACTTTCGGCTCGGAGACTCGCGCGAGCCGTGGCGCCGCGAGGCTCTCAACGCGATGTTCCAGTGGATCGCCGACCGTGACGACGAGTACGGCCTGGGCACCACCGCCCTGCAGGTGTACGCGCGCTGGTCGCAGCGCATCAACGAGGAGGTTGGCGCGCCGGGTCAGGTCTACCCGCCGCCGACGCAGGTGGGCGACGTGCCCGCCGCCTTCGCCGACGACCCGGAGGCGTTCATGCAGCTGGCCGACGGCGTTCTGCCCGTCGCGTGGCGCAGCCATTCCTTCGCGGCGAACCTGATGCGCCCCGGCGCCGGCAATCAGTCGGTGCTGCTGCAGCAGACCTTCGCGGCGACGTACTCGGAGAGCATGTGGCCCGACATCGCCGACGCCGTGGTCACCGGCGAGGTGGAGACCCCCGAACTACCCGAGGGCGTGACCCCGGAAGACATGATGGCGCAGACCGAGGCGATGGGAACCATCGAGCGGGCGATCATCTGCAACGACAACGTCACCGCCGCCGACCCGTCCCGCATTCCCCGCACGTACCTCGACCAGTTCACCGGCGGCGACATCTTCCGCCTCAACGCCGATGCGCTGTCGTCGGGGCAGCTATGCCTCGGCTGGCCGGGGCAGGGCGCTGCCGTGGAACTCAGCGGCGACGCCCTCGAGTCGAAGCCGCTGCTGCTCCACTACGACCGCGATGCGGCGGTGACCGGCACGGGCGGCCGCGCGATGCAGGCGGTCATGGGCGGCGAGCTCATCGAGCTGCCGGGCCACGGCCACGGCGTGCTCGTCGCCCACAACGACGCCGACGAGATCGCCAACGTCGTCGCCGCCCACTACTTGGGCTGACCGGTCATGCCGGGCTGACCGGTCCGAGATTGGGCCGGCTACTTGCCCTTCGCCTCGTGGCCTTTCTGCCACTCGCGCACGTCGTCGGAGTTCCGCGGGTTCAGCCCGTGGAGCTTCGCCGCCGGCACCGGCGCTTTGCCACGGCCCGCATAGCTGGTGAACGTGCCGCGCGCGGTACCGGTGAACTCCGCGCATTCGGCGACGGTCCACAGCTCGACGCCGGTGTCCTTGTCGATGATGCGAGGATTCATGCCGCCGGGACTAGTTGTGCGTGACGACGGCAAAAGACCCGACATGACAGTGCCACCGACTTGTTACCGACGCTGTATGAAACCGTGACGCGCGCACGCGGTCGTGACATGCCTGTGACGGATTTCGGGGGTTAAGTAGCAAAAGGGGATGCGGACGGAATCTTGGAGGATTCCATCA
>NZ_KV836304.1:0-63522 GCF_001838335.1 Corynebacterium sp. HMSC075F02
AAACACATAAACTGCCTGGCCACGCTGACCTCCAAATACATTACACACATGCCCCTATTTAAGCGAATCCGCTGGTAGAACCTGGAAAACGAATCACTTTAGTTAACTCTGTACGCCAGATTTGAGCCTTCCTACGGCTCGGGCGCTACTTTTCAGCAACTCAGCAATCGACCAATTACTTAGTCAGAGCCGCCTTGTCACCTGCGAGTCGTCGCCAAGCAGTGGCAGACGCGACCCCCATCAGCGCACCCGCACCCAGAAACACGCTGCCTGCACCCATCGCGGTAGCACCCAAACCAGCAACCGGCGGCAGGATGACCTGCGCCAAGCGGTTACCCATCAGTCGGATGGATAGCGCCTGAGCGCGCACCTCGGCATCCACCAGGGAGCTCACCCACGTCATTGACATGGGCATGACAAAACCCCACGCCAAGCCACAGATACCAACTGCGACAACCATCAGCCACGCACTCTGTAGCCACGGCATTGCCAAAAGCGGCAGGACACCGGCACAAACTGCAATGATAAGGACTCGATTGCGATTAGCTCGGTGCAAAACAGTCGGCATGAGGGCTCGGGAAATAATCGCGAGGCCACTACGCGCACCAAGGATTACCGTCACCTCGGCAACACTAAAGCCCAGTTCGCGTCCCAGCACCGGCACATATGCCGTCAACAGGTCAATGGCTACGATGACCGCAATTGATACAGCCATGGCGCTGGACATGCCGTCGATACGCAGGATGCTTAAGACCGATGCGCCGCTGGCTTCGGCCTGCGCCGGCCGGCTCTCGTCCATCCGGCTGCGGTCGCTAACAGGCGACGCCGGGGATTGCTCAGTTGAGCTAGCAGCTTGCACTTCGGCGGCTGCATTCGCTTCGTGCCGTCGATAAGCAGTTGCGACCGGCCAGCCGATGATCAGGGCGACCGCGCCGATTCCCGTCATCACCCAGAGCGCGAAAGTTGTAGCGGTCATAGTGCTGCCGTCGTGGTTGGGAGTGAGCAGACCTGCACCGACAATGCCGAGGAACTGCCCGACGGAAATTCCGAGCGTGAAATAAGCAAAGAGGCTATCGAGCCCGGCGACGCCGCCACGCAGGTGCGAAACCATGCCTTGAGCGGCGATGAGCGTGGTCATGTGGGCAAAACCCAGGGCCACGTAGCCGAGCAGAAGAATAGGTAGGTTCGGCGAGAGCGCCATTACTGCTGCCGCGATGACGGTGGCGACGAGACCGGAGTACATGACTTCGGTGGCGCGATGACTGTCGACAAGCTTGCCGGCGGGAAGCGCAATAATAAGAGGTACAAGTGAAAATGCGGCAGTGAACCAGCCGACGGTGGCGGCGGAACCGCCAAAATCGAGGACTCGCCAAGAAAGCAGCACGCGACCGCCGTTGAAAACCGCTTGTCCCAACACAGTAATGAGAACCAATAGGCCGAACCAGCGTCTCATACCTGTTTGTAACTCCCCTTCTCCTGTGTGGTCGTACTCTTCGCGGGGCGATTTCTTTGCACGTCAATACCTAAATTGATCGGTGCCTTCTCGTCGACTCGCACTCCTGCCAACCCGCGAAGAGCGGTCAAAGTGATGCGGCTTATTAAGAATAGTCCCTGAAGTTAAACATGTTTAGCGCATAGAATGAATTATTCGGGCATCCTTGTCGATGTAACCGGTTTGCTTATTTAGTTAATAAAGAATCAGGAATTAGGAGCCATGCTTGAACGCACATTGGTGTTCGTCGATACGTCATATTTATTGGCGAGCTTTTACAACTCGTGGGAAACCGGAGCCCGCGGGCAATTAGAAATCGACCTTAGAGAAGTAGTTAGTGTCCTTGACCGAATGATTAACCAGCAGCTGAACCAGCCAGTTCAGCGGCAACTTTGGTACGACGGCATCCCGGAGTCGGGGCCGCATCGTTACCAGCGCTCACTGCGCACGATCGATGGTGTGCAGCTGCGCGCAGGTCAACTCATTGAATGGGGTGACCGACGGACGCAGAAGGCCGTCGATACTCGGCTCGTCGCAGACATGGTTGTCGCCGGCCTGCGCAACCAAGTTTCCGATATCGTGCTGGTCTCGGGCGATGCGGACATGCTGCCCGGCGTCGCTGAGGCTTCGGCTGCCGGTGTGCGTGTGCATCTCTACGGCTTCGGCTGGGACTCCATGTCCGGTGCACTTCGCCATGCCTGCGATTCGACGACAATCCTCGATCCCCGCGAGGACTTCGCCGACGCCATGCAGCTCAATGTCCTCGAAGGCCCAATCCCGCCGGTCGTCCGCACGAATAAGCCGCTGGGCGATGCCGAACCAATCGAAGATCTCGGCGCTACCTGCGTGCCGGATACGCGCATCACTCCTCCGGGCGAGGGCTCGCTTGACGACGGCACGGAGAACACTCCCTCCGCCGCCGACGGTGACGCTGCTTCGCCGGAGGCCGGCACTCCGGAGGTTCCGCAGGACCAGCGCGTTGTGCCATCCCCCACGGCTGACAGCGACTCCGACTGTCGCAGCGAAGACAATGCCGCAGCCACGCCGACGGCCAAGGCCGACTCGCCGAAGTTCAACGAGGTCGAGCACGCGGCCAAGATGGGTGCCCGGGAAATCCCGGCGCAGGCTGAGCACCGCGCTGAGGTAGAGCGCACCGGCGGTTCGGAAGCTACACGGGTGGATTCCGCTGCTTCGGGCGTTTCGGCTGCCTCACCAGCGCAGCCAACGCAGCCAGCACAGCCTTCTCCAGCGACCATGCCCGGCGCGACAGTCAACACTGGCAGTGGGGCTGGTAACGACACTGTGAACAACACCGGAGCCGAGCATGCAGGCGCGTCTGCCTCCGATTCCGCGTCGTCGACTGCAGTTGGCAGTGGGGGGTCGGCGACGGAGCCGTCGACAAGCGAAGACGGTGCCAACACGAGTACGCCGAAACCAAGCCCGCGGCCGAATCCTTCGATGATGGCGCCAAGGAGGAAGCTGCGTAGTCGATACGTGCCCCTGCCGAACGAGGTGTGGGCATCCGCGGGTTTTCAGACGCCGTTCGATGTGGGACAGCAGTACGCGAACTGGTGGTACGAGAATATTGCGAACGAGCAGGCGCGCGATAGTGCCCACTTGCTCTCTGGTGGTGGGCTGCCACCGGACATTGATCGTCCGCTGCTGCAGTTTGCGTGCGAAACCCTGCACGAATACACGCTGACGGAGACGCAGCGCGTCAATCTGCGCGATGGTTTCCACGCCGGTATCCGCGGAGTGCTGCTCGCGCGGAAGAACGGCGAATTGGAGTAATAGCGCGCCTCACGGATTCGGCAGTTTCGGTGGCTTCAGCACTGCTGGCGCTACTGTCGCTGCTGTCGCTGCTGGCGCGAGAAAGTGTCGGGGTTTATGTCAGTTTAGGGTGGTTTTTCCCGCTCAAACTGACATAAACCCCGACACTTTCTTGTTGGCGATTGTTGGCAACTGGTGAACGCTACTTCGCTTCGTCTGCGTCCGTTGTGGTGTCCTCAACGGCCTCAACGGACTCGACAGCCTCGGCGGCCTCGGCGGCCTCCAGCTCGCCGGCGTTATCCTTCGCGGCAGAACCGGATTCGAGAGCAGCGTTTTCATTATTCATCTGGGCACGAATTTCGGCCAGACGCATGTCAGCAGCGGCATCGCGAGTCGAAGTCTCGATCTCAGCCATACGACCTGCCTGTGAGGATTCCGCGAGCTCCTGAGCGCCCAACGCATTGGCGTAGCGGCCTTCAATCTTCTCACGGACCGAATCCAAAGTCGGCACATTCGGATCCTCGGAAATACCCTGCATGCTCTGGAGAGTCTTCGACGCGGTCTCTTGCATCTTGGCCTGATCGGCCTGCGACTCCAGCTTGCGGATATCCTGCTTAATCTGCTCGTAGCGAGCCTGCGACTGCTGCGCCTGACGCTGTGCCTCCTCAGCAGCAGATACGGCCTGCTGGTGGAGCTGCGTAGTATTTTCCAGCTCCTTTTCAACATTCACCAGCTGGGTGGCAAACACCTCAGCAGTGCTTTCCATCTTCTGTGCAGTGGCCTCATCGCCCTTGGCACGAGCTTGATCCGCATTGGCGAGTGCCTGCCGGGTGTTCTCGGTAATCTTGTCACGCTCAGAGGTCAACCGCCCCAGCTGCATTTCCAGCTGATTGCGGTTGCCGATGATAGCCGCAGCCTGACGCTGAATCTCCTGATGGCGCTGACGCTCGGCCTCAGCTGCCTGTGCAATCTGAACCTTAGGATCCGCATTGTCCTCGATCTTCTTATCGAACGAAGACATCATGTACTTCCAGCCCTTGGCAAATGGATTAGCCATGCAAATCCAACCTTCCTCAACATATGCGGAATAACTAATCGGAACCGAGAAGATTCCATCTCTTAAAAAATTGTACGTGAGCTAGCTCGCTCTCTCTCGGCAAACGGAAAGAGCTGGTTACCGACAAGCAAGACTCCCCCAGAGTTGTAAACTCTCTAAACATGGTTCATTGCCCTCAACGCACGTACCGCGGACTGGCCGCGAGTCTCGCCGCGGTAATTACTCTGTCAGCAACTGCGCCGCTGGCTAACGCGACAGTCACCGCAACTGCTGACTCCACCGATACCGGTGCATTTTCGCAGGTAGTCGTAGCAGCTCCATCGTCAACGGAGCCGGCTAAGCCCTCCGACGCAAAAACCAAGAAGACCACCGAAAAGCCAACTGAAAAGGCTCCCGAGAAGAGCACAGGGCGAACCGCAGAGAAGTCGGCGGAACAGTCGGCTGAGAAGTCGACCGAGAAAACCTCTTCACCGACATCGGAAACGTCCTCGACGGAGCCGTCGGAAAGCACTGTGAAAAGTGAGCCGAAGGAGTTTCCCCCACTTGTGCCAGGGGCGAAGACCCAGTGGGGCCTTGGCGTGCAAACTCGTCTCGACGAAGTGACTGAGAAGTTCGACGCTAAGGGCGGCATGCTCGGCATGGGCATTCTGGATCGCCAGACCGGTGAGTTCATCTGCAACTCACACTGTGATGATGTTTTTCGCCTCGCCAGCCTGATGAAGGTATTCGTCGCCGACGTTGTGGCCTATTCCAACTACACGCAGCCGAAGAAGGGCGAGATTGTCGCTGGCCAGGGTGATATGCCGGTTGAGGGCAACCCCGACGCCATGCTGCGCGACGACATGATTCGATACTCCAACAACGAAGCAACTGACGAGCTGTGGGATTCCTACGGCGGTGTACGCATCGTTGACAATGTCCGACAGCGCTACGGCCTCTCGGATAAGACTGTCGGCTCACCTATGTGGGGAGCCACCACCAGTACGCCAGCCGACATGGTTGCCTACTTTGACCGGATGCTGAGCGAAGAAGGCGGGCTGAGCGACACGGAGACCAAATACATGCGTCAGCTGATGTACTCACTGCCGCGCTACTCCTACGGCGATGCAGACCAGAACTTCGGTCTGCGTGCAGCGCTACCGAAGGAAACGATTGCCAACAAGTCCGGTTGGTACGAAGAGCAGCACACCACTGCCGGATTCCTTGGCGACGATGACCGTTACGCTATCGCGGTTCTGGGCAAAAACCTGACCGCCAACGAACTCACCGAAGCTGTCAAGCACGTGTTCCCAGACGGGCAGGTTCTGCCAACAGGTGAGAAGGAGACAAAGCACGCCCGCACCAGCGCACCACTGTCGATTGAGGAGGACTCAAACAAAGTCGCTCCAGCCCTGTGGGCGCTAGTAGCAGCACTCGCTGGCTTTGGTATTGGCTGGCTCATTCGTGGCCAGCGCGCGGACTAGATACAAAAAGCCCCCGCGCGCTTGAGGGCTAGTTCAGGCGCGGGGGCTTACGCGGAAGTGCTCCAAGTCGGAAAACGCACAGTATGCGGGCTGAACCGCAGAGTTTACTCGGTAGCGCTATCCTGTGCGGCCTGCTCGGCAATTTGCGCACGGACATCATCCATGTTCAGCTCCGAAGCCTGGCCAACCAGATCGCTCAGGGCGGCCTCCGGCAGCACACCAGAGTGCTGGAACAGCAGGATTCCCTCGCGGAAAACAAACAGCGTCGGAATCGACTGAATGCCCAGGGCCGCCGAAACCTCCTGGTTGGCATCGGTGTCCAGCTTTGCGAACACTACCTCTGAGTGCTTCTCCGAAGCCTTCTCATAAATCGGGGCGAACTGGCGGCACGGACCGCACCAGGATGCCCAGGCATCAACGAGCACAATGTCGTTGTTCTGAATAGTCTCAGCGAAAGTCTCGTTCGTAATATCAACAGTTGCCATGGGTCTAACTCCTCTTACTCTTTAACGTCGTGTTCTAACTTCACGTTCTTTACGTAGGTTTTTACCCGTTAGTCTCCCACAACGCACGCGGGGGTCGTTTCATTCCCGCCGGGTTCGCGGGAACGTCGTAAAGCGGCGCGTGCTAGTGGTTGATGCGGACAGTGTTGGCCTGTTTACCCAGGCCATCGATGGTGATGACCATTTCCTGGCCATCCTGAAGGTAGGTCTGCGGGCTCATGCCGTGGCCAACACCCGCCGGCGTTCCCGTGGAGATGACATCGCCCGGGTTCAGCTGCACGAACTGTGAGATGTAGGCGATCAACTTTGCCGGGGAGAAAACAAGGTCCGCAATCGGTGCATCCTGGCGCAGCTCTCCGTCGACGTATGTGCGCACCCGCGCGGAGTCCGCATCGAAAGCATCAGCCGTGAGCATCCACGGCCCGAAAGCACTGGCGCGCTGCAACGTCTTCCCCTGTAGCCACTGCGCGGTGGCATACTGGAAATCGCGCTGGGTGAAGTCATTCATAATCGCGTACCCAGCGATAGCGTCCTGCGCCTGCTCCTCCGACACCCGCAAGCAGGTCTCACCGACGATAACCGCGAGCTCGCCTTCGTAATCGAGCTTCTCCGCGCAGGCCTCCGGCACTCGGATATCATCCTTCGCGCCAGCGACGGCATCGGCAAACTTTGCGAATAACGTCGGCACCTCGGGGCGCTGGTGCCCCATCTCGTCGATGTGCGCGGCATAGTTCAGGCCGACGCAGACAATCTTGCCCGGCCGCGTAATCAGCGGTGCGAACGCCCACGCGCTCTCCGCCATGACGTTGTCAGGGTTGTTCCCCGCCTCCGCCAAGAGTTCTTCCGCTTCACGACGCCACGTTGGCCGCGCTAACACATCTCCGAGACAGTGGTCATCAAAAAGGACCGCTACCCCGTCGCCGAGAACAGCGGCGCGGGTTGCACCCTGATATCGCAACGTTGCTAGACGCATGGCTTTCTCATTTCTTCATGGCTATTCTCTGTGTCACTTCTGCCGCCTGATCGGCTCCCGGTTCCACGCTACCGCCTTGTTGAGCTGAATTAGGAAGCAGGTTCGCTCTTAGGCTGCCGCGGAGCCTCGCCTTCAGGCAGGGAAGAAGGATTCTGACTGCGCTGAAGGGCACGCTGCCCCGGCGTAGTCATGCGCACTACCCACGCAGGACGGACAAAGAGCCACCCGGCACCGATGGCAAGCAGCAACCTGTGCAGACCAAGACACAGCATCGCCGCAATGATAGTCACCAGCGGCGTCATGATGACCAAATGTGGGTCCTTCGGCAGAATGAGGTCACAAATAATCATGACCACAACCAACATTGGAATGTGCATGAGGAAGATAGGCAGCGTTCGGCCGCCAACCTTTTCAAAGGGCACAACTAGGCGAGTGTTCTGCAGCATCGCCATAATATTGATTGCAGCCAGTGCGCCAGTGGTGGACAGGTACACGCGGGTGAAGCCGACGTTGCCTTCGTTAAAGCTCGAGTAGGTCGCCTGCACCCAGATCGCCACCGACAGGAACGCCGTCAGCGTCACTAGCAGTGAGAGGCCGCTGCGACGCTGTGCCATCCGGAAAATCCAGGGCGCACCGTACATGCCCAGCACGTAGAAGAACAGCATCTTGGTGACAAAGTCCCACGACCAGCTGGACGAGGCAAAAGGTGCCCATGCACTAATGAGGCCTGTAACGATGAGCTGAATCACCGGATGTACCCAGCGAAATGCTCGTGTGAGAATTGCGAACAGCGCCAGCGCCCACAGGAACCAAAGGTAGGAAGTTGGTTCGATGATCGCGTGAAGCGTGTTGTAAATTCGCGGCCCCCACGCGCTGTGGTCCGTGATCGGCGGCGGAGATACTATGCCATCGGCATCCACGTGCGTATACGGCATGAGGAAAAGCACGAAGTCACGCAGTGGAACCCAAATCACGTAGAGATAGACCATCACCCAGATTCGGCGATTGGCTAACTTATGCCACGACTCCTTAAGTGCCTTGCCGGCGAACAGCCCAGATAGCAGGAAAAACAGCGGCATACGGATTGGTCCGAGGAAGAAGTTAATCCCCGCCCACTGCGCCGTGTAGTAACCGTGCGCTTGCAGCTCTGTGATGGCATGGCCAAGCACAACTAAAAGAATGCACAGCCCCTTAGCCGCATCTACCCAACCGACGCGCTGTTTCGGCGCACTCTTCTGCCTTTTCGCTTTGGCCTCCGCTGCCACGGGAGCGGCAGTTGGTGACATAGTGCTTCCCCGCTTCCCGACGACTCCGCGTAACCCTCAAAACCTTCAAAACCATCAACGCACGAAAACTCGCCCTATTGACTGTCACTCACCTTACCTAGCCACCCGGATTGCACTAATTCTGGGTGGCTAGGCCAGGCACCTAGAGAGAACCGCTGGGCTCCTCCGCCAGGTTGGCGAACCTGGAGTAATGCAGCTGGTGGGCCACAGCAATGCTTCCGGTCGGTCCACCACGGTGCTTTGCGACGATAATATCCGCCTCACCAGCACGTTCATGGTCAGCCTCCTGCGAGTCCGGCCGGTAAATCAGCATGACGATATCGGCATCCTGCTCCAGCGAACCCGACTCACGCAGGTCCGAGACCTGTGGCTTCTTATCTGTGCGAGCTTCCGGACCACGATTCAGCTGCGAAATTGCAATCAGCGGTACCTCGAGCTCCTTCGCCAACAACTTGAGCTGACGGGAGAACTCCGAGACCTCTTGCTGCCTGGACTCGACTTTTTTACCCGAGCTCATCAGCTGCAGGTAGTCGACCACGATCATCTTCAGATCGTGCTTCTGCTTCAGCTGACGTGCCTTCGCGCGAATTTCCATCATGGTCAGGTTCGGCGAGTCATCAATAAACAGCGGAGCATCACGAATCTTGTCGCCGACCTCGACCAGCTTTGTCCAGTCCCGCTCATCCAGGTCACCGGAGCGCAAAGATGCCATGTTGATCTTCGCCTCTGCGGACATGATGCGCATCATGATTTCATTGCGCGACATTTCCAACGAGAAAATTGCGCTGGTCATGCCGTTGCGAATCGAGGCCGAACGCATGAAGTCCATTGCAAGCGTGGACTTACCCACACCCGGACGGGCCGCAATAATCACCATCTGACCTGGGTGAAGGCCATTTGTCAGCTTGTCCAGGTTGGTAATCCCCGTCGGCACACCCTGCGCCAGACCGCCGTTTTGGGTAATAAGATCCAGTTCCTCCAGCGTGTCATCCAGGACATCGGCGATGGGAACGTAGTCATTCTTCGTGTTCTCACGTCCAACGCTGAAAATGAGCTGCTGCGCCTCATCCACCAGCTGCTCCGGCTCCGTGTCCTCCGCGCCCGCATAGCCAATCTGGGCGATCTTCGTGCCGGCCTCTACCAGGCGACGGATTGTCGCCTTCTCCGCAACAATGCGGGCATAGAACTGCGCATTCGCCGCCGTTGGCACCAGGGAGGCCAAGGTGTGCAGGTACAGCGGACCACCGATGCGCTCCAGGTCTCCAGTTCGATCCAGACGACCTGCCAGCAAAATGGGGTCAATTTCCGAGGACTCACCGTAGAGGTGCAAAATCGCCGAGTAAATCGTCTGGTGCGCCGGTCGGTAGAAATCCTCCGGTGTCAGCTGCTCGTACACATCCGCAACGACCTCTGAGTTCAGCAGCATCGCGCCGAGCACACTCTGCTCCGCCTCGATATTGTGCGGCGGGGTGCGCTCAAAAGTCGCGCCCGCGACCGCACTCGCACGAGCGCCACGACCACGGTCTCGCTCCCAGTCCCGCGCCCCAGATCCGCTTGCCGACGATCCGTTGCCCGAGCTCTGAGAGAAGGAATACTCCTCCGGTGGCGCATCCTCTACCGGCGGTTCCGGGGGCAGCGGAACGTCATCGAAGGAATCATCGTGGGAATTCACCGAGTAGGACGACGCCTCGTCCCCTGCTCCTGAATGACCACCATCACCTACAGGCTGACTCATCGTGAGCAGCTCCTCCCCTTCTGGACCACTTAGGTGCCTTTTCAACCCTGTTGCTGACTGACCGTCACACTCAATATGCCTGTTCCGCCCGCCAGCATTGGACACCTGACTACCTACCGCAGTTATACCTGCTCGAGCGGATTGACGGACCTGTAAAAGTACCCTTTAAGGCCCCAGAAAACAATCCTCGACAGGGGTTATCCCCGAAGTTATCCACAGCACCTGTGGATAAGCCTGGGGAGAACATGTGCACAATCAAGAAAAGTCCAGGTGAACGGTCCGTAACCCTAAACCGCCGCTTGAATGTTAACGGGGGTAGCGGAGTTTCAACCCGAAAATATTCTATCTACGCAGGTCAGTGCGTATTTGCCTTAATCCTGCACAAATGTAATCCTCTGTTACCCCTTTAGCATCGATGCTGCTCATGCGGAGATTATTAACGATGAATTAATAAAAATCTCGTGCACTCCAGAAGAGTTATCCACGGCAGCCAGGCAAGTTACCCACAGGTTTATCCACAGAAATCATTGTTAGCCTGTGGACAAGTCGTAGACGCTCTTTCCAGCACCTGCATAAAAGGCTTTAAACCAGCCTTAAACCACGAAAAGCCCCGACCTTTCACTACGAAAGATCAGAGCTTCACGTGTGCTGTTGTCATTGGGCCTCAGAGCCCGCGCAGTCTTTAAACGCGGTGCTCGTCAGCCGCCGTCAAAGTAAAAACTCTAAACCGCGAACTTACGCGGCGACGACCTGTACGGAAACATGCGCGGTAATCTGCGGGTGCAGCGCGATGTCAACGGTGTGCTTACCAAGGGACTTGATCTGGCTCGGAGCAAGCACGACTGCGCGCTTGTCGATAGCCTGACCGGAAGCCTTACGAACTGCATCGGCGATGTCACCCTTGGTGACAGAACCGAACAGCTTGCCATTTTCCGAAGCCTTCACAGCAACGGAGACGTTGTCGAGCGAATCAATCTTCTGCTTGACTTCACGTGCATGGTCGAGGTCGCGGATAGCGCGAGCCTCCTGGGCACGACGAATGCCCTCGATCTGCTTTTCTGCGCCGCGGGTGGCAACAATTGCCAGTCCGCGAGGAAGCAGGTAGTTACGTCCGTAGCCGGCCTTGACCTCAACGATGTCGCCTGCGACACCGAGCTTGTCAACGTCGGCGGTGAGGATCAGCTTCATGATCCCTGCCTTTCGCTGGATATGTCTTTAAAAGATTATGAGAATTGTGGATGCTAAATCTGCTGCAAACTAGTCACGTAGTGCCGTGGCTGGAAGGAGCTTAGAACGGAGGCTCATCGCCGCCGAAGCCGCCACCGGCCGGAGGAGCTGAGTTCCACGGATCTTCCGCAGGAGCTCCGCCACCAAAACCGCGATCGCCCTGTCCACCCTGGTTGCCCTGGTTTCCACCAAAGCCACCGCCGAAACCACCACCGGCATTTCCGCCCTGGCTGCGGTTGCCGCCGCCAAAGTTTCCACCGCCGTTGCGTGGAGTGCGCGTGACCTGAGCTCGAGCGAACTTCAGGGACGGGCCCACCTCATCGACCTCAACCTCAAAGACGGTACGACGCTCGCCCTCGCGGGTCTCGTAACTGCGCTGGCGCAGACGACCCTGGACGATGACGCGCATGCCCTTGGAGAGACTTTCGACAGCGTTCTCCGCTGCCTCACGCCACAGGCTGCAGGTGAGGAACATGCCCTCGCCGTCAACCCACTGGCCATCTCGGTACACCCGCGGAGTCGACGCGACGCGGAAGTTCGCGACGGCGGTGCCGTTCTGGGTGTACTTAAGCTCCGGGTCAGCAACCAGGTTGCCAACCACCGTGATTTGTACGTCTCCCTGAGCCATGCTTCTTCTCCTCGGTTGTATTCTGTCGAGCTGATGATGGGGCTTTCGCCCGCTATCCTACGGCTTTCGCATTACCGGTGTGCCCCATTCGAGCACTCTGGCTACGCAAATATGACGCAGATTAACGATCAACCCGCAGCACCTTGGTGCGCAGGATGCTGTCGTTCAGATTCAGACGACGGTCGAGTTCCAGCACGGTTGCGGACTCGCAGGTGAGGTCGACGACAACGTAGATGCCGTCTTCCTTCTTCTCGATCGGGTAGGCGAGGTGGCGCTTACCCCAGATGTCCACCTTCTCCACCTTGCCGTTCTCCTTGCGGACAACGTCGAGGTACTTCTCCAGGGACGGGCCTACGGTGCGCTCATCCTGAGACGGATCGATAATAATCATTACTTCGTAGTGACGCACGGACCTCATCACCTCCTATGGTCTAGTTCTTGTATTTCGGCTACACAGCGTGGTGCGCTGGCACTGTCTTTCATGCCAACCGCTATGCAGCAGGAGGATCGTTGCGTCAAGCAACCCTGCCAGGGTACCGCAGGCAGAGGTATATGTCCTAATCGCAGGCGCCATCGGCAAGCAGTACTGGCAAGCGGTGTCAGGGCGCCGAATAGAAAGAGACGCACACAGAGCTACTGCGTGCGCCTCTTTGAATTGTGAAGTTGTCGCGTGCTTGGTGGGCAGTTAACGCTCTAGCAACTGACTACCTGGCCTGCGTCCTACATTGATGTCGAGGAAGCATGTGCCAACGCAATAATCACCGGAATGACTGTCGCGAATAGGAAAGCTGCCAGGCACAGAGCCCAAATGATTGCCGGTTTCCACTTCTGCATGAAGCCCCAAAAGGCCGTGCCGAACATCAGGAAGCCAATCGCGACGCAGACGATGGTGAAAATCACCCACGTGTCCACTTACTGTCCACCTCCAGGGTTACCGGGGTCTCCGCCGCCTTCATTGCCACCGCCGAAACCACCGCCTCCCGGAATCGGGATGGGCAGTAGGTCAGCGATTCCGCCGCCACCGCCTCCGCCATCGCCACCCGGAACCGGAAGCGGTGCAGGCTGCTCCTCGGAGGACTCAGAGGTCGACTCCTCGGCCGACTCCTCTTCTGTGGTCTCCGGGGCATAGCCCTGGTCATAGCCAGAGTCAGAGGTCGACGGCGCCTGGTACTGCGGCGCACCTGCGACACCACCGATTGGCTCCGGCTTGGTGAAGTACTCAAAGTCCTCGTTAGACAGTGCGTTATCCATGGTGTACTTCCACAGATCACCCGGGGTTTGCGAGCCGTACATGATGCCACCATAGGAGTTGTAGAGCGCCGAACCATCGACGTTGCCAACCCACACTGCAGTCGACAGCTGCGGTGTCGAACCGATCATCCACGCATCCTTGTTCTGGCCGGTGTCACCCAACTGCGTAGTACCGGTCTTGGCGGCCGACGGGCGACCACCACTCAAGGGCTTGTTGCTGTAACCGGCAATAGGCTCCATGGCCGATATCATATTGGTGGCCACTGCCTTGGAAACTCGACGGTCGCCCTTGTCAGCGTTGGACTCGTAAACAATCTCGCCCTTGGAGTTTTCGACCTTCTCTACGAAGTGAGTCTGCTGATAGACGCCATCGTTAGTCAGGGTAGCCAGACCAACGGCCATATCCAGCGGACGTGAGAGGTACTGACCCAGGGCGATACCGTCCTGCGAGTGACCGTTGTCGTCCATCAGAGTCTTTTCAATACCCGGGATGGACTCAGCCACGCCCAGACGATGAGCCATTTTGGCGGTGTCATCCGGACCATTCTTCAGGTCGCGCTGCAGGCGAATAAACGGGGTGTTCAGCGACTGCTTCAGGGACTCATAAAGCGGAAGCACGCCACCGCCGGCACCGCCGTCGTTGTGCAGAGTGACGTTACCGGACTGCACAGGTGCCGAAGAGTACTGCGCGGTCAGTGGAATACCTTGATCGAGAGCTGCTGCCAGCGCAAAAATCTTGAAAGTAGAGCCGGTCTGCAGACCGCTGTTTGCGTAGTCCCAACCAGTCGGATCGTCGCCACCGTAGTAGGCGCGGACAGCACCGGTCTTCGGCTCCACCGAAACGATGGCGGCACGCAAACCCGTTGACTGATCGACGTAGTTTTCCATCGCATCCAGGGCAGCCTGCTGCACCGTCGGGTCAATGGTCGTCGTAATGCGTAGACCGCCAGTGTTGACCTCCTGCTCGGAGATACCTTCGCGCTCCAACTCAGCCAGAACCTGATTCTTAATCATGGCAGCCGGGCCGGGCTCCGGAGCCTGCTTCGGCGCCAACGCCGGATCGATGGTCTCCGGGTACTGCATTCCCGCGCGGTCCTGCGGCGAGACGATGTTCATCTCCACCAGGCCATCGAGGACGTAGTTCCAACGCTGCTCAGCCTCCGGGCGGTTAGTCCACGGATCCAGTGCAGATGGACGCTGAATCGAGGCTGCCAGCACAGCACCCTCTTCGGCATTCAGCTCACCGACTTCCTTACCGAAGTAGGCCTTCGACGCTGCCGCGATACCGTATGCGTTACGACCAAAGTAAATCGTGTTGAGGTAGGCCTCAAGGATTTCGTCCTTAGTCCACTCCCGCGCCATCTTCGCCGACATGACCAGCTCCTTGGCCTTACGGGTCAGCGTGCGCTCGTTGCCCACCACAGCATTCTTGACGTACTGCTGCGTAATGGTCGAGCCGCCACCGGCACTGGAATTACCAGTCACGACTCCCAGAGCCGCACGGGCATAACCAGTCAAGGAAAAACCCGGGTTGGTATAGAAATCACGATCCTCAGCTGCCAGCACTGCATTGCGTACAGCATCCGGCACCTTGTCGATAGTGATGTTGCTTCGGTTACCGCCCTCCGGGACGATGCGCGTGATTTCCTTTTCACCAGAACGGTCATAAATCACCGCAATCTGGCTATTGGCCAACTCCTCTGGCTCCGGCACGTCCGTTGTCGCATAAGCAACACCGAACACAACTACCGGCAACAGCACGACCAGCGCCACGGCTAGACCGAGCCACGCTAAAATTCGCCGCTTATTATCAGTCGGCTGTTCTTCTTGCGCCATCGAGCTTTCCTCTTCATGGTCATCTGGTTCAAGGTCATCTGGGGCGTACTGCCCCTTCTCCGGGTCCGGCTCGCTTGCCGACGTCATCTCTGAACCGGTAGCCAGACCCTCGTCATTGCCACCGACCGAAACAGCATCAATGCTGTCGCTGGAATCGTCGTCAAGCGATGCGTCATCGGAGCGTGCGTGCGTATTGAAGGAATCAGCATCCGGCTGATCCCACCACTCGCCTGATGAATTAGAACCCTGGCCCTCGTGAGGGCTGTTAGGACCGCCTGGGCTATCGGGTCGATCATTGCTCACGGGTGCTCTCCCTAGTTTTCTGACTCTTCTCGAGCTGCCTGAAGTGTCCGGGTCAGGAAACTCCACTTGCAGTCGGGGCACACCTCAACTTCTTTGACGGTGCACGAACCATATTCATTAACTATTGCGGATAATTCGTTTTCAGTACAAGCAGAGCCGGAACGACGGCCCAAGTTTTCTCCGAACACCCAGAATACGAGTCGGAGGTCGAATTTGCGACATACTGGGCACTCTTCCTGGGACTTTCTGCCGTGAAAACGCGCGGCAGCGACCAGCCGAGCATCGGCATCACAGAGTGATTTCCGTGAAATCTCCCCTACACGCCACTGCTCCAATAACTGCTTCTTGAACAAGGAGTGATCAATCTCGCCCTGCCATGTCATCACGAAGACAGATTAGCAGGCTCGTGCGGGCTGGTTTCACCCCCGCTTTATCGGTAAACACATGCCCCCTCACGGTTCGGGCATCGGCAAACAACGCATAAAGGTATAACGTCACGCTCGTTACCTCAATGCGCGCACCCACTCACGGCCGCACCGCTGGCGCAAGGCCCTGGTGCGGGGTTCTGATGCTAGGTCTTGATGCGAGTTCCCGGTGTGAGTTCCCGGCGCGAGGTCAAAGCCTCCGAGCACATAGTTTCAAGGAGAATTACTAAATGAGTTCAATTCGCGTCGCTATCGTCGGCGTCGGCAACTGCGCCTCTTCCCTGGTGCAGGGTGTCGAGTTCTACCGCGATGCAAAGCCCGATGAGACCATTCCTGGCCTCATGCACGTCGTCTTCGGCGACTACCACGTCTCCGATGTCGAGTTCGTCGCAGCTTTCGACGTTGACGACAAGAAGGTCGGCAAGGACCTCTCCGAGGCCATTGTTTCCTCCGAAAACTGCACCATCAAGATTGCCGATGTCCCGACTCTCGGCGTTGAGGTTCAGCGCGGCCCGACCCTGGATGGCGTTGGCAAGTACTACGCGGACACCATCGACGAATCCCCGGCTGAACCGGTCGACGTTGTTCAGGCGCTGAAGGATGCCAAGGTCGATGTACTGGTCTCCTACCTGCCGGTCGGTTCAGAACAGGCTGACAAGTTCTACGCACAGTGCGCCATTGACGCTGGTGTAGCTTTCGTCAATGCCCTGCCGGTCTTCATCGCTTCCGACCCTGAGTGGGCCAAGAAGTTCGAAGACGCAGGGGTTCCGATTGTCGGCGACGACATCAAGAGCCAGGTCGGCGCAACCATCACCCACCGCGTCATGGCCAAGCTATTTGAGGACCGCGGTGTTCGCCTCGAGCGCACCCTGCAGCTCAACGTCGGCGGCAACATGGACTTCAAGAACATGCTCGAGCGCGACCGCCTCGAGTCCAAGAAGATCTCCAAGACCCAGGCCGTCACCTCCAATCTCACCGGTCCGCTGGCCGGCAAGATCGACGACCGCAACGTCCACATCGGCCCGTCGGACTGGGTGGACTGGCTGGATGACCGCAAGTGGGCCTACGTCCGACTCGAGGGCAAGGCCTTCGGCGAGGTGCCGCTGAACCTTGAGTACAAGCTCGAGGTCTGGGACTCCCCGAACTCCGCTGGCATCATCATCGATGCTGTTCGCGCTGCCAAGATCGCCAAGGATCGCGGCATCGGCGGCCCGGTCTACGCCGCTTCTTCCTACCTGATGAAGTCCCCGCCGAAGCAGCTTGCCGACGATGTTGCGCGAGCACAGCTCGAAGCATTCATCAAGGGCGAAGACTAAAAGGTACAAGCACTCAAAAGTACAAGCGAGCAGCTCCGAGAGCATGTGCCTTGAAAAGTGCCAGCCGGTTACCCATGCGGTAGCCGCTGGCGCTTTTGTGCTTCTCTCTCCCCTATCCTCCCCGCGTCTCTTCCACGCCTTCTCGCCCTACTCGCTGCTGCGCCCATCTCGTCCCCGCCATGGATGCGTGCGCTGCAGTCGTCGTAAAGCTGACAGCAATACACCCGCGAGGATGAATCTGCGAGACATATCACAAGCCAAAAGCATTCGCGAAAGTAGCCGTATGGCTACCTCCAACCCAACGTTCTAAGTACAGAAGAAGTGACACTTTAGGGGGTTTCTGCCAGCACCGAAAAACCTTATACGCAGATAGGTTTAATGTTTTGTACTGGGGTTTTAGATGTTTGGTGGAAAATTCCTGGTGATTTCATCGCCGAAATCACCAGTTGTAGAAAAATAAATAGCACCCCAAATAAATTTCGTATTGGCAACTAGCACTGTTCGCATATAACATCGTCGCTATGACATTATCTTCGGGCTCGATTGGCAATCCTGATGCCGTTACTCCTCTGTCGCTCGCTAAGCGCATTCGCCCTCTCCTGACTCGCGCTGAGCTGCTCTACAGTCGCCGCTCCTCGGAGTCCCAGCTCAGCCGCGCGCAGCTGTCCATCATGATGACCCTGGAGGCACTGGGTGCCTGCCGTATCAGCCAGTTGGCTGAGGCCGAGGCCATCCGCATGCCCACCGCCTCCAACGCCGTGCACCACTTGGAGGTCGCCGGCATGGTGGAGCGCGTCCGCGACAGCAAAGACCGCCGTGGCGTCCGCGTTGAACTGACCGACCGTGGCCGTGAAGAGCTGCACCGCGTTTCTGAAGAGCGCAATCAGCAGATGGCTGAGATGTTCAGCACGCTGACCCAGGAAGAGCTGGAGTTTGGCGCTGGTCTTGAGACGATTCTGTCCAAGATCCTCGAAAACTACCCGGAGCACCCAAAGACAAACCCAAGCGTCTAGTCTCTTTTCCAGCTAGCCCTGCCACCTTTAAGCCCACAGGCAGGATACATAGCTTTTACACTTCCTCGGTGCCGTTTTAAATATGCCCGCCTATCCACGTAGGCTATTACCCAGAAGCACCACTTGGATATTTCTGAGTAATCACAGGAGGATTAGCGATGGCTTCCCGCCCGCTTCGTATCATGATTGCGTGGCGTCCAGGCGAGTACGGCACCGAAACGCTTGCTTACGCCGCTTGGTTAGCTCGCACCACGAAGGTGCAGATTCGCGTTGTCAGCGCACTGTCGCGTGGCTGGCCGCTGACCTCACTGGCTCGGTTGAGCACCAATGACTCCTGGGTTTCCCACGAAACCGAGTCTCTTGAAAAAATCATCAAGGATGAGCTAAAGCTCGCTGGCCTGCGCAAGGGCATGCTTGACGACGATGCCGTACGGATCATCGAATCCTCCAGCGAATCCACAACTATCTGCAACGAAGCCGAAGAATTCGAAGCCGATATGGTTCTGCTTGGCACGCGCCGAAGCAATACCAAGGACTGGGCCGCCAAGAATCGCAGTCGCTTTACCGCGGGGTCGACTTCGGATGCGCTGCTGCACTACTCGCCAACTCCACTGGGGCTGGCTATCCCCGGCGCGAAGCTTTCTAAGCACGGTGTGACCCGTGTCAGCATTTGCTACATTGACACCCCACAGTCGCACCACGCATTGAATAAGGCTGCTGACCTGGCATATCGCTGGGAAGTTCCCCTGCGTTTGGTCTCGTTTACGCCGCGTGGTGCGACCATGTACCCGACGGAGAACGGCTACGGCCCCTCCTCTGACCTGATGATTGAGTGGCGCGAGCAGGCTATGGGGCTGCTCGACCGCGGTATGGACCGCGCGCATACCCGTTACCCAGACCTTTCCATTGATGCGGAAGTAGCCTCCGGCAACGGTTGGGAAGAGGCCATTCAGTCCATCAAATGGAAAAAGGGAGACTTGCTCGTTTTGGGTTCGTCTACTCTTGGCCCATTCGGGCGAATTTTCATCGGCTCGTCGACTAACCACATCGTTCGCCACAGCCCGGTGCCAATGCTGATTACTCCGGCCTAGTATGGCAGGCACATCAGACGGCATTTAGAGGCGAGGGGAGCAGATGGTGGATAATTCACCGAAGCGCAGTACACCAGAGCGCAATGAGGATGAAATCTTCGACGAGCTTGAGCGCAAGATGTATTCCGGCAAGCGCGCCTACATCTACACCGCGGGTGTGATTCTTACGACGCTGCTCGCGGGCCTCATTATTGGCATCGCCGGCGCCATTGTCGGTGGCCCCACCTGCGATGCGGGTAAGTCCAGCTTCCTCTGCTCCCGCACTTGGGAGATCCTTTTCCCCGTTGTCCCGGGCGTAATCTCCCTGGTCGGCTGCCTTTTGGGCTTTTGGCAGACCTACGTGGAGTGGAAAAACTTCCGCAACTGGCGCGCGTGGCTCGCTATGTGCTGGGTGCTCATGCCCTTCACTTTGATGTGGATGCTCTCCACATTCGGCGTCCTGATTCTGGGCGTTAAGTAGGGGTAAGAGGCGGCCAGCCTCGGAGCCACCCCTTGAGGCTTTTGCGAGAAAGTCTCAAGCGAGAAAGTGTCTGGGTTTATGACAAATTTGAGTCGATTTTAGGCCTCAAACTGTCATAAACCCAGACACTTTCTTGTACGCATTAGCCTCCCTGGTTACTTCTTCACAACCAGGTTGACCATCTTGCCCGGAACGACAATGACCTTCACGATATTGCCACCGGCGTTTTCCACAGCTGCGACAACCTTTTCGTCGGCACGCGCGGCGGCCTCGATGTCCTCGCGGGAAGCATCGGTAGCCACGTCAATGCGAGCGCGAACCTTGCCGTTAATCTGAACTGGCAGCTCAACGGTGTCGTCGACCAGCCACTTCTCGTCAACTGCCGGCCAGGGGCCGTGTGCCAGGGACTCGGTGTGGCCGAGACGGCTCCACAGTTCCTCCGCAATATGCGGCGCCACAGGGCCAAGCATGAGGGCCAGCGGCTCCACGGCGGCGCGCGGTGCACCGGTCGAACCGTAGGTCTTAGTCAGGTAGTTGACGTACTCAATGAGCTTTGCGACGGCCGTGTTGTCACGCAGCTCTGCGTAGTCAGAGGTAACCCCTTCCACGGTGCGGTTGAGCGCCTTGAGGTCGTCGTCGGAAAGCGCTGCGTCCGTGACGGCGAGCTCACCGGAGTCCTCATTGACCACCAGGCGCCAAGCGCGCTGGAGGAAGCGCTGCGAGCCGACCAGATCCTTCGTCGCCCACGGGCGGGAGGTGTCCAGCGGACCCATGGCCATCTCGTAGACGCGCAGGGTGTCAGCGCCGTAGTTGTCGCAGACCTCGTCGGGGGAGACGGCGTTCTTCAGGGACTTGCCCATCTTGCCGTACTCCTGGAAGACCTCCAGGTCAGAGCCGTCTTCGGCACCGCCTGGGATGAGGAACTTACCATCGCGCTCAACAACCTGATCCGCTGGCTGATAGACACCACGGGCATCGGTGTAGGCGTAGGCCTGGATGTAGCCCTGGTTGAACAGACGGCGGTACGGCTCCTTGGAGGTCACGTAGCCGAGGTCGAAGAGGACCTTGTGCCAGAAGCGGGAGTAGAGCAGGTGCAGCACTGCGTGCTCGACGCCACCGACGTAGAGGTCGACGCCGCCTGGGTCGTCCTTACCGTGAGTCTCCGGGCGAGGGCCGGTCCAGTAGCGCTCGTTTTCCAGGTCAACAAACTCCTCAGCGTTGTTCGGGTCGATGTAGCGCAGCTGGTACCAGGAGGAACCTGCCCAGTTCGGCATGACGTTGGTGTCACGGCGGTACTTCTTCTTGCCGTCGCCGAGATCGAGCTCGACATTGACCCAGTCAGTGGCCTTGTCCAGTGGAGCCTTTGGCTCGGTGTCGGCATCGTCCGGGTCGAAGGTGACCGGCTTGTAGTCCTCGACCTCTGGCAGCTCGACCGGAAGCATGGACTCGGGCAGCGCGTGGGCGTGACCGTCCTCGTCGTAGACGATGGGGAAGGGCTCGCCCCAGTAGCGCTGGCGGGCGAATAGCCAGTCGCGCAGCTTGTACTGGACCTTCTCGTGACCAGCACCTTCCTTCTCCAACCACTCAATGACGGTGGCGATGGCGGTGTCCTTGTCCAGGCCATTGATGTCCAGGCCGGAATCATTGGCGGAGTTCACGCACGTACCGTTACCGACGTACGCCTCCTTTGCAATGTCACCACCTGCAACAACCTCGCGGATTGGCAGACCGAAGGCAGTGGCGAACTCGTAGTCGCGCTCATCGTGGGCCGGGACAGCCATGATGGCACCGGTGCCGTAGCCAATCAAGACATAGTCGGAAATGAATACCGGCACCTGCTCACCGCTCACCGGGTTGGTGGCGTAAGCGCCCAGGAAGACACCGGTCTTTTCCTTGTTCTCCTGGCGTTCCAGGTCGGACTTGGAGGCAATTGCGGCGCGGTAAGCGGCGACGGCCTCGGCTGGGGTTTCCTTGCCGAAGGTCCAGCGCTCATCCACGCCCTCGTAGGAACCGCTGCCGGCTTCGACCAGCTGATCCACCAGCTCGTGCTCAGGAGCAAGCACCATGTAGGAGGCTCCGAAGAGAGTGTCCGGGCGAGTGGTGAAGACCCTGATCTTGGTGGAGACCTTCGGGCCGACCTCGGCTGTGAAGTCGACCTCGGCACCGCGGGAGCGGCCGATCCAGTTGCGCTGCATGGACTTGACCTTGTCCGGCCAGTCCAGCAGCTCCAGGTCGTCGACTAGGCGATCAGCGTAAGCGGTGATGCGCATCATCCACTGGCCCAGCCGCTTGCGGAACACCGGGAAGTTACCGCGCTCCGAACGGCCCTCGGCGGTCACTTCTTCGTTGGACAGCACAGTGCCGAGGCCCGGACACCAGTTGACCATCGAATTCGACTGGTAAACCAGACGGAATTCGTCGACTGCTTCGCGCTGCTCGGTCTCGCTGAGCTCAGCGTAGACGCGACCGTCCTTGGTAGCCATCTCGCCCGACTCCAAGAGTGGAATCAGCTCATCGATGCGACGGGCCTTCTTCTGATCCTCATCGAACCAGGCGTTGTAAATCTGCAGGAAAATCCACTGCGTCCACTTGTAGTAGTCCTGGTCAGTGGTCGCGAAAACACGGCGGCGGTCATGGCCAAGTCCCAGGCGGCCCAGCTGTCGCTCCATGTTGGCGATATTCGTTTCCGTCGTCACGCGCGGGTGCGTACCGGTCTGGATTGCGAACTGCTCCGCCGGCAAGCCGAAGGCGTCGTAGCCCAGGGTGTGCAGCACGTTTGCGCCCTGCATGCGGTGGAAGCGCGCGAAGACGTCGGTGGCGATGTATCCCAGCGGGTGGCCTACGTGCAGACCGACACCGGACGGGTACGGGAACATGTCCTGGACGAAAAGCTTGTCCTTCGGCGGAGTCGATCCGTCGGCAGCTGCCAAATCGCCCACCGGGTTGGGGGCGTAGAAGGTGCCGTTATCTTTCCAATACGCCTGCCACTTTCCCTCTAGCTGAGTCGCCAGCTCGGGGGAGTAGCGGTAGTCGGTGGCTTCTGCCGAGGACGAGGACTTTTCGCTGTTGGTCATGGTCTCACAGTCTAATAGGTGCGTTTGGCACGTGCTCAACCACCTATATAAATTGGAAGCATGATTGTCATCCCTGTAATTACCCTGGTTCTGGCTGTTTGCATAGCCGTTGTCGCTGGTTTGGCATGGTCGGCGAAGCTACCGGGTAATAACTGGATCGGAATTCGTGCGCCTGAGGCTCGAAAGTCCCAGGAAAACTGGGATATTACGCACCGCGTTGCCGGCCCGCCGTGGGCTGTGTCCGCTGTCGCTTTCCTCGGTGCCGCCATGCTCGGCTTCCTCGCCATCCGCCCGGAGGCCTCTGGTTGGATGTGGCTGTGGTACGCCGTCGCTCTGCTCGCCGGTATCGCCATGCTCGGCATTGGTGCGGCTATCGGCTCGCACACCATCGCGCTTTACGACGCCAAGGTCTCCGCCGAGTCCGGCTCCGGTTGTGGGTGCGGCGACGGTGACAGCGGCTGTGGCTGTGGCTCCGCCGCCACTGATGCCACCGACACTGCGGCTGATGATGCCTGCTGCTCCGACAACCCGGCAGCAGACTGCGGTGTCTCCGGTGGCTGCAGCTCCTGTGGTCTGGAAGGACTGTGCACGGACAAGGGCTCATCCGCGAATGCCACTTTCAAGCCTGTGGACAAGGATGCGCTGCGCAAGGCAGCTGAGCAGAAGAAGTAAAAAATTATTGCAGAGAAAAGCTTCTGCAAAACAGTAAGACAACCTCTGGTTGCCCACTAAGCTATTTGTCCATGTGGCAACGAATTGTGAATTGGCGTCCAGATCCCCTCATCGTCGGTATCGTTGCTGCAGCGATACTGGCGATTATTTTTCCTGCAAGCGGCACTACCGCTGAGGTTTTCAGCTGGGCCACAAAGATCGCCATTGGCTTCTTGTTCTTCCTCTATGGCGCGCGCCTGAGCCCGCAGGATGCGTTGGCCGGTGTTAAGCATTGGCGGCTGCACATAACCATTCTGGCTTTCACATTCGTGCTGTTCCCAATCCTCGGCCTGCTGATGAAACCCCTGGATTGGATTCTTTCTCCTGGCCTCTACCTGGGCATTTTGTACATGACGCTGGCACCGTCGACGGTGCAGTCGAGTGTGAACTTCACCTCCATCGCCAAGGGCAATGTCGCCGGCGCAATCGTCAGTGCCTCGGCATCTAACCTGCTGGGCATTGTGGTCACACCGGTGCTGGTGATGCTGTTGATGGCCACCGGCGGCGGCATTCATGTGGATTCGTCGGTGTTCTTGGATATCTCGCTGCAGTTGCTGCTGCCATTCGCAATCGGCCAGCTCACTCGCCGTTGGACCCTGAAGTTTGCCGCCGCGAAGACGACTAAGAACGTTGACCGCCTATCTATCGCAATGGTCGTTTACGCGGCGTTCTCCGAGGGCATGGTGCAGGGCATCTGGTCGAAGGTGCCGGCAGGAGACATTGTCATCCTGTGTGTGCTTTCGGTCGTGCTGGTGGAATTCGTTTTGCGGTTGTCCGGATTCATCGCAAATAAGATGGGCTTCGACCGCAAGGACCGCATTGCGATTCAGTTCTGCGGTTCGAAGAAGTCCCTGGCCACCGGTCTGCCCATGGCTGCCGTTATCTTTGGTGCCGATGCCAGCCTCTACATTTTGCCGCTGATGATTTTCCACCAGATTCAGCTGATGATCTGTGCGGTCTACGCCGCTCGCTGGGGCAAGGAAGCAGAAGCTGAGCCGGAGCCACAACCCGCTTAACGCGGTCTAGCGCATGGACCCGAGGGGCGAATCCGGCTTGGCACATATACTGGGGCGCACAACATATGGTTCGGTTTTAAACGAGCAAACGAAAGTGTGAGATTCAGCATGGCTAACGAGAATCCGGCTCCGTTCTCCCCGGAACAGCGCGCCGCAGAAGAGACCGCAATCAACGAGTTCTGGTCGTGGTGGAACTCTTTTGGCGCCGATGCGCTCGACTCGATGTTTAGTGTCCAGCTCGGTATCGATGGTGCTCCGAATGCCGCCGATGTGGACATTATTGATGTCCAGAAGGAGGTCGGCGGCCGCATCGCCGCTATTAATGACCGGCTCATCTGGGGGTTTGAGGCTGGCGCTCCGTATTCTCGCCACCTTCTGACTGTTAGCGCTGCCGGCGATCCGGAGCTGCGTCCGGTCGCTCGCCGTTGGCTGGAGGCCGCGCCTGACGACGGCGCGGTGTGGTCTTTCACCGACCTCCGTCAGGCGGATCCGGCGATGAAGCTGTCGCTGGGGGATGTCGCGGCCACGTTGGTTGCACAGGGTGCGCTCGAGGCCGATGCTCCGGCCGAGGTCGATCCGGCAGACGCACGCGTGGCTGTTAGCAGTGGTCATGGGGCAGTGGACGTTCGTCTATTCCACCCGCTGTTCCCGGCAATTGCTCAGTTGGAGGACGGTGAGCGCTTGGTAGCTCAGCTCGGTTTCACGCTGCTGCAGCTGGCTCTGGGGGAGGAGGACTTCGGCCTATGGCTGCGCGGCTTTGCCTTCGCTGGCGAGGAGCCGGAAGGTGCTATCCCGCTACCGGAGCTGGGCGGTGTCGTCGAGCAGCTCGCGGAAGAGTGCCCGGAGTGGCTCACCATTGATGCCGAAGCCAACGGCCAGCCACTCGTCGTCGCTACTCGCGCGCCGATTACGCAGCTGGTGAGCCCGACTATGACGCAGCATGTGCTGATTCAGCTCATGCTCGGCAATATTGATGACAAGGGCTTGCCGACGGACGAATCGAAGGAATCCCTCTCCGAGTTCAATACCGCTGCCGCTGAAGCCATCGCTGAGGACAAGGGTATTTTTGTTGCAACTGAGCAATCCGATGGCATGGCTCTGATGCACTTCTTTATTGACCCGGCATCTGATGCGGAGGCGGGTCTGCGAGCTGTTGCGGAGACGTGGACCGAGGGAGAG
Organism: Corynebacterium sp. HMSC075F02; assembly: GCF_001838335.1. Classification (NCBI taxonomy): domain Bacteria; kingdom Bacillati; phylum Actinomycetota; class Actinomycetes; order Mycobacteriales; family Corynebacteriaceae; genus Corynebacterium; species Corynebacterium sp. HMSC075F02. The sequence goes on from NZ_KV836304.1 coordinate 25,810, forward strand.
CACGTCGTCGATACCGCTTACGATCCAGCTTGGCAGCGCGTCGGTCACCTGCGCGTGTAGATTGGTTTTTTGTTATGAACGCTCGTCATCGTCTTACTCCACGGCCTTCCCGCGCGATTCGCATGGGTCTTACCGGTGTCATCGCTGTCACCAGCCTTCCGCTGGCAGCTGGAAACGTCGCTGCGGCTCCGCAGCCAAAACTGACTCCGCAGGGCACTATTGATGCTCCGGGGCGAACCCAGATCAGCTTTACCCACACCCCAAGTGGCACGCACTACGGTACGGCGAACGAAAATGAGGCTCGTCCGGGGCTTTCGATTGTCAAGCTCTACATTGCGGACTACGTCTTCAAACATGGCACAGAGGCGGACAAGGCGAAGGCCACAGAGATGATTCGCTACTCCGATGACAATATCGCCAGTGAGCTCTATGGCCGTTACCCGGATTCCATCAACGCCACTGCGCGTGAGTACGGCCTCAGCAACACCCACGGTGCAGATCACTGGGGAAATTCAACAACGTCCAGCGCGGACACTGTGAAGTTCTTGGAGGCCAAGAAGCGTGAGAACTCTTCTGACCCGGTGCTGGTTGCTATGAGCACCGCGTCACCTGTGGCAGCGGATGGCTACCGTCAGGATTACGGCACCGCCACGCTGCCGGGTGTTATTGGCACAAAGTGGGGTTGGTCCGATGACCGCCAGAGCGTTCACGCCTCGGCATCCATTGGACCTGACTTCAGCGTCGCTGCTAACACCTACGGCACGAAGGAAACTCACACCAGTGATGTTCAGAATGCCTTCGACGGCACGCTGGGCACTCCATCGCTGCCTGGCCTGCCCGACAGCCCGAGCCTGCCGGACATCCCAGGCGTCCCGAACCTGCCCGAGAGCCCGAATCTCGGCGAACTACTGAATCTGCCGGAATCCCCGCAGCTGCCCCAGATTCCGGGACTACCGGACTTCACTGGTCAGGTACCGGCACAGTTCTAGCCACTGCCGCTAGCCACTGGTCCGCTGGCACCGTCCCACACACAGCGCACCTCACGCGACAAGGTTCACGAGGACCATATACAGCGCCGTGCCTACAAAAATCGAAATCACGGTGTTACGCCGCCACCAGTGCAGGCCAATGGTGACCACCAGTGCTACGGGCACGGCCCAGGCAGCGCCGGGGTCGCCACTCTCACCGCTGAGTCCTAGCCGCCCGAAGACGGTGTAGGCAACCAACGCCACCATGACTCCAACCGGCATGGTCGTGCCGAGGAACTCGAACAGGGGAGACCCCTTCAGAGTGCGCACGAACGCAAACGGCAGCGCACGCAGCGCAACTGTCACCGCTCCCATCGCAAAGAGCGCGGCAAGCACATAGCCGGAATCGGGCAACGCAGTCATGCTCGCTCTCCCTCCGTCGTACGCGGCTTGCTTGCCGACGTCATGCGCATCACCCGATCCACCCGCGGTGACCACACGCGCAACAGCAGCAGGCCGAAGTACATCAGCAGTCCGATAACCAGCATCTGGTTCGGGTTAATCAGCCAGCCCACCAGCGTGCAGACGATAGCGGACAGGGGCAGTGACCAATCCTTGGAAGTCTCAAACGCGTCCATGGCCAGCACCGTAAAGAGCGCCACCAGTGCGAACTCGGCACCGCGGATACCCTCGGGCAGTGCTGCGCCGGTTAGAGCCCCGACAATACCGGAGCCCACCCACAGTAACTGACAGAGAATCTGAATCGTCAGCAGTCGGTGGCCCGACATCTTTTCGTCCGCATTTGCCGCAGAGACGATGGCATACGACTCGTCGGTAAGCGCGTATGTGGAGTATGCGCGACCGAGACGAGACTGTATCCGGTCGCGTGGGAACGTCAGCCCATAGAAGACGTGGCGGAAGTTGACCATAAAGGACGTCACGGCACAGCCGAGCAGACCCGTATGCGCCATAACCAGGCCGACAGCGAGGAATTCCATCGACCCCGCGTAGACCACGAAGGAGAAGATGGGTGCCCACCACCAGCTAAAGCCAGTTTGTGCAATAAGCAGGCCGAATGCGAGCCCCAGCGGAATGAGGCCCATGCCCACAGGCAGTGTCTGCCGGATGCCGGCAGCTATGTCGCTGCGGTCGCTGTTTCCTGTGGCGCTACTTCCTTCAGCCCTGTTTCCTTCGGTATTGATGTGCTCACTCATCTAGTTGTCACGTACATCTACGGGATAGGTGCCATACAGTGGCAGCGGCCAGGGCTGACGGCGCATGCAATCACCCCAGATGTCCGCGGCAGCAGGCGCGAGTACATCTGAGGGCAGGGCAGGGGCGACGTACCAGTCACCGCGCTCGAGCTCGTCTTCCAGCTGCCCCGGATCCCAGCCTGCGTAACCGGCGAAGATGCGTGCGCCATCTATGCGGTCGCGTACGCCCTCCGGCTCCGCACCGAGGTTGACCAGCGCAAACCTGTGAGCGATGCGTTCCATCAGCGGGGCACCGGTAATACTGTCGGTCTCCTCTGGGAGGGTGGCACCATTTCGCACCACACCAATGCAGATTGGCTGTGTCTGGTTGACCGGACCCCCGACGTAGAGCACCGGCGGCTTGGCCATCAGCGGCGCCCAAGGCTCGAGCACATTGTGCACCGGCGTCTGCGAACGCTGTGTGAGATCGACACCAAGGGTGCCGTGTTCATCGTGCTCAATAAGGAAAATCACCGAGCGGGAAAACTCCGGCGAGAGCATGCCGGGTGCTGCGAGCAGCAGCATCCCGGCAGCCGGGTCGTTGCGCTCAAGGCTGGTAAAAAGCCGGTCGCCGTAGAGATTTTCCGGATTAATCGATGCCATTAGCTCTCACTTTCGCTTTCAGCCTGCTCACCGGACTGCTCGTACCACCATTTCTTCAGCGCCAAGATAGCATCCTCACGCTCCAACGGACCGGACTCCAATCGCAGCTCTTTCAGGTAATTCCAGGCCTGTCCGACTTCCTTGCCGGGCTTCAGGTCCAGAATTTCCATGATTTCGTTGCCATCCAGGTCGGGGCGGACGCGTGCGAGGTCCTCCTGCTCAGCGAGCTCCTTGATTCGCGCTTCCAGGCTGTCGCAGGCGCGTGCGAGGCGTGCTGCTTTACGACGGTTTCTTGTCGTACAGTCGGCCCGCACGATTTTGTTGAGTCGTTCCAACAAATCTCCGGCATCGTTGACATAACGTCGCACCGCCGAGTCCGTCCACTTGCCTTCGCCGTAGCCGTGGAAGCGCATGTGCAGGTAGACCAACTGCGAGATTTCGTGGTTGGTCTTCTTCGGGAACTTCAGTTTCCGAAGGCGGCGTCGCACCAGCTTCGCGCCGACAACTTCGTGCTGGTAAAAGGTGACGTTTCCCTGCTCGTTGTAGGCACGGGTAGCGGGTTTGCCGCAGTCGTGCAGCAGTGCCGCCCAGCGCAGTACGAGGTCCGGTTCACCGGGTTCTTCCTGGTCAATAGCTTGCCGCATGACCTGCAGAGAGTGTTGGTAGACATCCTTGTGCTGGCGGTGTTCATCCTGCGTCATGCGCATGTCGGAGATCTCCGGCAGCACGCGGTCGGCCAACCCCGATTCCACCATCAGGTCGATACCTCGGCTTGGGTCCGCACCCAGGATGAGCTTGTTCAGCTCGGTGGAGATGCGCTCGACCGTGATGCGGTCAATTTCGCTGGACATTTCCTTCAACGCCTTGAGCACACGCGGTGCCACGTCGAACCCCAGCTGGGATGCGAAGCGGCAGGCACGCAGCATCCGCAGGGGGTCGTCGCCAAAACTGACCTCCGGCGCCCCCGGGGTGTCCAACACACCCGCGACAAGATCCTCGAAACCTCCGAGCGGGTCGAGGAAGGTGCGGGTGCCGTCACCATGGAGCTCCACGGCGATGGCGTTACAGCGGAAGTCACGGCGAATTAGATCGCCCTCCAGCGTGTCACCGAAAGTGACCTCCGGATTGCGGCTGACCTGGTCATACGTATCCGCACGGAATGTGGTGATCTCCACCTGACGGCCATGCCGTTCCGCGGAGAGTGTGCCGAATTCAATGCCGGTATCCCAGACAATATCCGCCCAGTCATCGAGGATCGCGCGCGTCACTTCCGGGCGCGCGTCGGTGGTGAAATCGAGATCCACGCCCAGTCGCCCTAAGAGAGCATCGCGCACAGAACCGCCCACGAGGTACAGGCGATGGCCGGCTGCACTAAACGCAGCTGCCAGCGAATCGAGGATCTCAGACTCCTTGGCGATCGCCTGATCCGCCACTGCCAGCATTGCCGTCCTGCGCACCTTTGGGTCCGCGTCAGCAGCCGCCGGAGTAGCACCGGGAGGTGTAGTCCCCCCGGGCTGGTCACCATTTGTCGTTGAAGGAGTCGATTGTGTCACGACCGACACAATACCCGCTTATACCTATAAACCCGGTAGTCTAAGTGGAATGAACAACGTGGTACGCAATGACAACTCGGCGGCGAAGAGCCGTCGACGTCGTCGGCGACCGCGCAGAAGAGGTGGCGTTTCCTCGTCCACCAACACGAGCAACGCTACTACCAGCGGAAATTCTGCAAAACGTAGTGGCTCCGGTGCCAATGGCCCCCAAAAGGCCAAGCCAAACTCCGGTGGCGCCAAGAAAAATTCCAAATCACCGAAGTCGGCACGACCCTCGAAGCAGTCGAACAACCGCGGTGGCCGTAAGAACGGTCAGGATAGGAACAATCGCCGTCGTCACGCACAGACGAAGCGCACGAACAATCGCCGCGCGCACTCGTCGCGCGCGCAAAATGCAGCGCCGATGCAGACCTCGATTGAGACTTCGGCGGGCGGACTGGTCGTCTCGGGGCTTGCCGAGGCGGTCGGAGATGGCGGCAAGGTCAACCTGTCACGGATTTATGTCGCGCTCATTGGTCGGCACGATCGTCGCGGGCGCCTGCTGTGGTCGATGCCTAAGGGCCATGTCGAACCCGGCGAAGCTTTCGATTCCACCGCCGAACGTGAGGTGTGGGAAGAAACGGGCATTCGCGGCGAGGTCATCGAAGAGCTCGGTGTGATTGACTACTGGTTTGTCTCCGATGGCACGCGAATTCACAAGACCGTGCACCATCACCTTCTGCGCTACGTCGATGGCGATCTGAACGACGAAGACCCCGAGGTCACCCAAGTCATGTGGGTTCCTGTGGATACCCTGGTGGAACGGTTGGCCTACGCTGACGAACGCAAACTGGCCCGGCGCGCGCACAATCTGCTGCCCGATCTCGCCCGCGCGGAAAAGCGAGCAGGCCGGCAGACGCCGAGGTGATTGCGCATGTTCAGGTTGCAGTTGCCAAGAAATGTTGTTCGTAAAGTCACGGCCGCCACCGCAGCGCTCATACTGTGCTTGCCGACGACCGTTGCGCCCCCAGCTTTTGCGCAAGATGAGCAGTTGTGGGGCAGTGGCACCAATCGTGTCGGTGAACAGGGCCCCCTTCGGCTTTCGATAACCAGCTTCACTCCGCATGTCGCGGCTCTACATTCGACGCTGACCATCAAGGTGCAGGTGCACAACACCTCCGATGCGGATATCAGCAATGTTGCGCTGCGCCCACAGCGGGCCGGCGCACTGGCTTCCTCTGCAGATGCGCGGACGATTCTCGCTGAGCCTGAATCGGTGTTTGATGTGGCTGGGACCTTCAGTGCCCCCATCGAGCTGAAAGCGGGGGAGAAGCGTGAGGTTACGCTAAGTGTTCCTATCTCCGCACCGGCTCCAGAAGGACTCGACATCACGGAAGCCGGCACGTTTCCGCTGCTCATCAATGCTAACGGGCAACCGGCAGATGACATCGACCGCCTGCTGGCGGAAACACGCGCACTGCTTCCGGTGACGGATCCGCAAGCGGAAGGTGATGAGCCGGAACCGCCTGCCGGTGATCAGAACGACAACGATGAGACCGACAATTCCGATGCGCCCACCCGCCGCGACCCAGTGCCGTTTTCGCTGATTTGGCCCATCAGCCAGCCAGTGCCACTGGTCGGCGGTGAGACCGGTGACGCACCCTCGTCGCCGAATCTCATCCTCACCGACAATTCTTTGGCCGAGTCTCTCGAACGCGGTGGCCGCCTCGACGGTTTGCTCACCTCGTTGGAAAAGGGCTTTGCCGGCCCGGATGGGCAGAGGTTGCGGGAATCAACCTGCATCGCCATCGACCCGGAGACCCTCGACGCAATCTCCAGGATGACCCGCGACTACTGGATTGGCACCAGCCGCCCAAGTCCTGTGGAGTCCTCTCCGCGACTGCGGGATTCCTGGGGAAACGCGGATGACACCAATCTCACGCATATGCCCGCCAGTGACAATGCTGCCGCCTGGCTCAATCGGCTGCACGATCTCACACAGGACACCTGCACACTGTCACTGCCGTGGGGCGGCACCGATGCCAGCGCCGTGGCTCGCGTGGGGGATCACGAGCTTTCGATGGAGGCACTCGCCGCTGGTCGGCAGACTATCGCCAAGCATTTGGACGTTCAGGCACTGCCGGGCCTCTATTTGCCGGCCGAGGGATACGTGACGTCGGAAAGCGCCCCGCTGTACTCGGCGGCGACGGCCCTGAGCGGGACCGCCCCGGAGCGCGCATTCGAAGACCGCGTAGATACCGGCGAGGCGATGCCACCGTCGCCCACTCCACCCGAAGCCGCGCACGACACCACCGTGTTAGTCGCAGACAACACCGCCGTCACCGCCGATGGTCAGACACTGCGCCCCGGCCATAGTGGCGTGCTTGCCGACGGTAGCCGCGCCTTCGCCCTCCCTGGGGCACTGACAACCTCTCTGGCTGCAACAGGACGGTCTCCCCAGACTGTGGCGTATTCGAATCTGCTCGGACGCTACGATTTCCGAATCGACTCCGAAGCTGCACGGATGCAGACAGCGATTGGCACTCTGTTCCAATCACTGACTGATTCGGATGCCCCTCGCGCGGCTGTGGTGGCAGCACCACCGTCCGGTTGGGATCCACGCGCTAGCGACGCTGAAGATTTCATGGCCGCGGTTCGGAAAGCCGTGGACGATAACCTGGCTGAGCTGACTCCGCTGATGGACTCCATCACCGCCGCAGCTCGTGACCTGGATGCGGGCTCGGTTACCCCAGTTGCCGAGTTCGCCGATCCCGCGCCGGTGGGTGAAGCGCTCGTGGAGAAGGCTCGGATAGCCTCCCGCGAAATCACGGACCTGACCACAATCATGTCCAACGATCCCAACGTCGCGCTGACGCGGTATGAATTCACCCGCCCCCTGCGGCACGACTTACTGCGCTCGTTTACCACTCTCGGCCGGCGAAATCAGCTGCAGTCAACTGACGTGCAGCGGCGGAGCGAAGAACTCAGCGACCAGGCACTGGTTATGACTCGACGTCTGCGCAATTCAGTGACATTGGTAGCTCCCGGCGGTGTCTACACCCGCGCAACGCAACTGTCGCCGATTGCGGTGCTGGCTCGCAATGGTCTGCCACTGCCGGTTCCCGCGTTCGTGCGCGTCGGCTCTGGAGATTCGGTGATGGAGGAGAAGTATGAGGCCGCCATCCCTGCCAAGGGATCGGTGACTGTTCAGTTCACTCCGAAGTCGGGTGATGATGCAGAATCCACTCCGGCAACCAATGCTCCAGAGGGAGACCGGCCACGGGATAGTGGAGACAATTCCCACAACCTGTTGTTGTGGCTCGAATCACCTGGCGGCACGCCTATTTCTCAATCAGTGAGTATTTCCGTGCAATCCGGCGCTTCCGTCGGGGTTTTGGCTATCGTGACCCTCGTCATCGTCACTGTTGGTGGGTTTTTTGCCGCAAAACGGTCACAGTACTTTCGGAAATAGACCCCCTTTTAAGCAACAATAGGACATGTGACTGACTCAGACGCGCATAAATCTGGACTTCGAGGCCGCATTCGTCGGTCCGCGCCACCGGCTCCGGTTCCGGCGGCGCGGCCAACGGCTGAATCTCAGCCGGCCGAAGCGGCCCCGGACCTAACTCGCGTATCCGGCCATAAGGCAAATGCCGATACCGCCGCTGACGCGATGACGGAATCGGCATCACCATCGCCGGCAAAGGTGGCGACTGCGACAGCAACCGCTTCCGGCGATTCCTCCGCGGGCTCGACGACGGACGCAAATCAGGGACAGTCGAACTCGGACATCGTCGCCTCCACGGGCTCGATGGCAATCGCTACCCTGATTTCACGCATTACGGGTTTTTTGCGAAACCTGCTCATCGGCGCGACGCTGGGTCCGGCTGTGGCTTCAGCCTTCAACGTCGCCAACACACTGCCGAACCTGATTACGGAAATCGTCCTCGGCGCGGTGCTGACTTCTCTGGTGGTGCCGGTGTTGGTGCGCGCGGAGAAGGAGGATCCAGATCACGGTGCCGCCTTCATTAGACGTCTCTTGACTGTCTCTATGACGCTGTTGGCAGTGGTGACGGTGCTAGCAGTGATAGGTGCGCCACTATTGACCAGATTGAGCCTTAACGAGGCCGGTAAGGTCAACGTTCCGCTGGCGACGTCATTTGCGTTCTTATTATTGCCGCAAATCATCTTCTACGGCATATTTGCGCTGCTCATGGCGGTGCTAAACACCAAGGGAATCTTTAAACCCGGTGCGTGGGCACCTGTCGCCAACAACGTCGTGGCCATTGCCACGCTCTTGCTATATCTGTTCCTGCCCGGCCAATTGAGTCCGGATTCGGACGGTTCACTCTCCGATCCGCACATCCTGCTTTTGGGTCTTGGTACCACTCTGGGTGTCGTCATTCAGGCAGCCATCATGATTCCCTACCTCAAGCGCGCGGGCATTGATTTGCGTCCGCTGTGGGGTATCGACGACCGCATCAAACAGTTCACCGGCATGGGTGTTGCGATTATCACCTACGTGGCAATTTCGCAGGCTGGTTACTTCATCACCACCAATATTGCCTCGACTGCCTCCAAGGCAGCGCCGACGATTTACCAGCAGGCTTGGCTGCTGTTGCAGGTGCCCTACGGCATCATCGGCGTTACCTTGCTGACCGCCATCATGCCGCGACTGTCCCGCAATGCAGCCGACGGCAATGATGGGGCAGTGGTCCGCGATCTATCCATCGGTACGCGTCTGACCATGATTGCGCTGGTGCCGATCGTCGCCTTCTTCACCGCATTCGGCCGCCCCATCGCCGTCGGGCTTTTCGCGTATCTGGAGTTCCCCCGCGAAACCGCGGAGATTCTCGGCTGGACGCTGTCCTTCTCGGCGTTCTCGCTTATTCCATATGCCATCGTGCTTTTGCACTTGCGTGTTTTCTACGCCCGTGAAGAGGCCTGGACCCCGACTTTCATCATCCTCGGCATTACCACCGTCAAGGTGATTCTGTCGTTCTTCGCTCCTCGTCTGGCTTCTGACGATGAGACCGTCGTCGTGTTGCTCGGTGCCGCCAACGGTTTCGGTTTCGTCGCCGGCGCAGTAATTGGCTTCTTGCTCTTGCGCCGCACTCTCGGACACTTGGACAGTAAGGCGACCGTCCACACCGTGCTGTGGGCACTGGGGGCGTCGCTTGTCGGTGTCGCCGTTGCTTGGGGTGCATTCGCATTGACCGACCTTGTGCTGTTCGATTTCTTCGGTTCCTTCGGCGTGCTGCTACAGACCATCGTCACCGGCCTGGTCTTCCTCATCGGTACCGGTCTGGTGCTCGCTCAGGCTCCATTGGAAGAGGTCCGCGTTCTGGGTGGTTTCCTCGGTCGCATTCCGGGTCTACGCCGCTTTGCTCCGCAGCCCCATGCAGCCGACAATGCCGTCGCCGACCGTGAGGATATGGAGCGCGAACGTGGCTTCGCCGCTGATGCTTTCTCGATTGCCCCGTCGAACCTGATTGGCGAGGCCACGGGTCTGGCAAACGAGGGCTTCACCGCTTCGCCGCTGCTGCCGCCGATGCCGACGCAGGGTTCTCGCCCAACCCGCTATGTACCCGGCGAGATGGTCTCAGGTGGACGTTTCCGTCTGCGTTCTGAAGTCGCGACCTACCCAGGTCTGCGCCTGTGGCGCGCCATGGATATGGGAGATCCCGATAACGCAGATGTCGCACTTGTCTTCGTCGACACGATTGCACTGCCGTACTACGACACTTCGCCATCGGCTGCCGCCCAGAAGATTGCCACGACCACCAATGAGCTGCGTGACCTGGCCGGCGCCGGGATGTCGCGGATTCATAGCGTGGCGAAGACGCGCACCGAGGTGCTCATCGTCGCCGACTGGACCAGCAGTATCGGTATTGAGCGGTTCGATCAGGCCGCCCATCCGGATGCCCTGGCACTCGCAGTTGCATCACTTGCCGAGACGATCGCCGACGCCCACGAATCTGGACGCTGCCTTGGCCTGACAAACAAGCCTGGACAATTGCGCATCAGCAGCGACGGCCACATCTACGACGCTTTCCCCGTCGTTTTGCCCAATAGCTCGCAACGTTCGGACTACAGCGCGTTGCTTTCAGTCATCGACGAGCTGTTCTACAGCGTGACAAACATCCCCTCCGATATTTCTGCTGCCATCGACCGCGCGAAGCAGGTTCGCCCGGAGAACTTCAACCAAAAGGAGTCGCCAGCTCGCACACTCGCGGAGGATTTGCGCACTGCAGCGCTCGGCCCCGACTCTTCGGAGTTTCTCGCAATCGACCCCGACACCGGTGCGCGCGAATCCGTCGATGCCGACGGTGCAGCCCAATCAAACGCTCACCACACCAAGAATCGCACCCGCGCATTCAGCACCGGCGCAGTCGTTGTCGGTGTAGTCATTGTCGGTGCACTTGTCGCCGCGGGCATCTTTGGTCTGGTTAACCGTTCCTCGGACGCACCGATTAACTCCGAGTCCGTACGACGCGGCCCGGCTCCGATCACGACGCTTTCGCTTGCCGACGCTAACGAGTGGCAAGCCGACAGCGACAACCCGGCAGCCGGTCCAGACAATCCGGACATGGCTGAGCTGACCATCGATAATGACGAGGAAAGCTTTTGGGTAACTTCGACTTACCTCAGCCAGTTCGGCAATCGCCCAGAGGACTTCAAACCTGGTGTCGGTATTCGGGTCACTCTCGATGAACCGGCAACCATTCGAGAGCTTAAGGTCGCGGCGACCCCGGGCGCACACATTGAAGTTCGCGGCCTACGAGATGCTGACTCGACGAACTTGGATGACACAACGGTTCTCGGAAGCGCTACTGCCACCTCAGGTACGACGACCATCGAAATCGATAGCCGCGACACTGAGTGGAAGAACCTTGTTGTCTGGATCTCCGGCTTGCCGACGGCTGCGGAAGCGGTAGCCGACAGCGACTCAGACACTGACGCTGATACAGATGCTGATACAGATGCTGAGTCGCAGAATTCCGATGCGGACAACCCACTTGTCGGCGACCGCAATCTGGCTGAGCAATCTCCGGATTCGTTGCTGCCAGTTGCTATTGGCGACATTCAGGTGCGTGGTACGGAATAACGCTCTGAGCTTGCCTTAGGTGGCAACAGTTCAAGTTGTCCCAAGTTATCCACAGCTACTGGGACGTTTTGAAATTCATCCACAGCCCGCGGTCTCCACAGCAGTTTTGCCAAGCGGAGAGCGCGGGTTTCGTGTTTGCATAGGAGCCATGAACTTTGGGGGAAGAAATCGAATTGGGGACAGTCACCGTAAGGCCCGCATGGGTCGGCGACTGGGGGATTGTGGCGTCGTCGGTATGCAAAAGCATGCATCTGCGGACGAGGTCGATCGTGAATTATTGAAGGCGCACCTGGCGGGGGATCGTCGCGCGTTCGCGGTGTTGGCACGGCGTTATTATCCGCAGTTGGTAGCGATGGCGCGGCGCTATCGTCGGGATGATTTCGATCCCTTGGATGGGGTACAGGAGGGGCTGGCGCGGGCAATTGCGGGGGCGGCGAATTTTCGCGGGCGTTCGACGGTGGCGACGTGGCTGACGTGCATCGTGAAGAATGCGTGTATTGACCACAACCGCGGTCGTTTCGGGGAGATCCCTCTCTGCGATAAGGAGGAGGATTTTGAGACGTTTATGAGTTCACAGCCGATTCCCTGCCCGGATGTTCCGCTACGTGTGACTATGGCCGCCGCATTGGAGCAGCTGCCAACGGATCAACGGGATGCCCTGCTGTACTTGGACATCTTTGGATATTCGCTGCAGGAGACCTCTCGCAGTATTGGGCAGCCGAGCGGGACGTTGAAGTCTCGGCGGGCGCGGGCGCGTCGTACGCTTCGGCGACAATTGGAAGAAGTGCAGGTGGCCTAACAACTGCGGAGCAGGGGAGAGGCTGGGGGAATAGAGATGGCTAACCTCACGTTGGTTGAGGTGGCTGGTTCCGGTAATTTCTTTCCCGGAGCTGAAAAATTTGCTTACTACTGAGCATCACTGTGCGCCATGTGATGTGAGAGATAAAAATTATAGGAGTCTTCATGAGCGATATCGTTCACGACCTGATCATCGTCGGTTCCGGTCCCGCCGGTTACACGGCTGCCACCTACGCAGCCCGTGCCGACCTGAAGCCTGTGGTGTTCGAGGGCATCGAGTTTGGCGGCCTGCTTATGACGACTACCGATGTGGAGAACTACCCAGGTTTCTCCGAGGGCATCATGGGCCCAGAGCTGATGGATCAGATGCGCGCACAGGCAGAGCGCTTCGGCGCTGACCTGCGCATGGAGATTGTCGATCGCATGGATCTCACCGGCGATATCAAGTCTGTCTGGGTTGGCGAAGAAGAGCACAAGGCTCACGCTGTCATCCTGGCAACCGGTGCCGCTCCGCGTTATGTCGGTGCTCCGGGTGAGCAGGCGCTGCTTGGTCATGGTGTCAGCGCTTGTGCCACCTGTGATGGTTTCTTCTTCCGCGACCACGATATCGCCGTCATCGGCGGCGGTGACTCCGCAATGGAAGAGGCAACTTTCCTTACCAAGTTCGCCCGCTCGGTGACGATTGTCCATCGCCGCGATGAGTTCCGTGCGTCGAAGATCATGGTCGAGCGCGCGCAGAACAATGACAAGATTCGCTTTGCGACGAACAAGGTTGTGTCCCAGGTTCTTGGTGAGGACAAGGGTTCGGTTACCGGTCTCGAGCTGGAAGACACCGTCACTGGTGAGAAGTCCGTCCTGGATGTGACTGCCATGTTCGTAGCAATTGGCCACGAGCCACGTTCGCAGATGGTTCGCAATCAGCTGGATTGCGATGAGAATGGCTACATTCAGGTAGCCGCTCCGAGCACCCAGACCTCTCTCAAGGGCGTCTTTGCGGCGGGCGATGTTGTTGACTCGCATTACCAGCAGGCAATTACCGCCGCTGGTTCTGGCTGCAAGGCTGCGCTGGATGCTGAGCACTACTTGGAAACTGTTGCTCGGTAGCTGACAGCAGGGCAGTCGCACTAGCTGGATAAACACCTAATAGTTGGGGTATCGCAATTGTTGGATAAGCCCTACGATTGCAGATATCCAACTATGGGGAATATCCGATAGCCGGTAAGCCCAATTGTTGTTAGCTGTAGCTCAATCAGGGCGCAGCAGGACGTGTTATAGCCCGGTACGCCCCGTACTCATCGAGCACTTGCAGCGTTCTCAAGAACACCATTAATTAACAATTTAGTACTTCACTCGCACCACCGGAAGCCCTAATTTTTGACGCCTTGAGCGCCAAATCCGTACGCGAGGCTGAAGAAGCTAGGTTGAAAAATTAGAATCAAGACCACAAAACAAAACCACTAAGAACTCAAACGAGCTCATTCTAAGGAGAAGAATTTCATGGCTCCGGTAACCGTCACCGCCAACACCTTTAAGTCCGATGTCCTCGAATCCGATAAGCCGGTGCTTGTTGATTTCTGGGCAGAGTGGTGTGGCCCGTGTAAGAAGATTGCTCCCGTTTTGGACGAGGTTGCGACCGAGCTCGATGGCAAGGCCGTCATCGCCAAGGTCAACGTTGATGAGGAGCGTGCACTGGCTGGCATGTTCCAGATCATGTCCATCCCAAGCCTGCTCCTATTCAAGGACGGCAAGAAGGTCGAAGAGATTCGCGGAGTCCGCCCGAAGGGCGAAATCACGTCGCTCATCGAAAAGCACCTTTAAAAGAACTTGGGGTTGCTCCTTATCCGATACGAGGTTACGACTGCCCACCCGTCACTTCGCTATTGCCACCTTCGTTGGACACACCCCATTATGATGTGACTGAAGTTGTGGTTGTGATTTAGAGTTAGTCCTGGGGTTCTGCCGTCGGGCTAGCCGACGCGCCCTCGTAACAATCAATTCGCGCCTGCGACCTGGTAATCTTGCTGGAAATGGCGGTTTACGTCTTCCTTAATACCGTGAAGGAACCAGGTTGCCGCCAACTTGAGAGGTATTGCTGACCATATCCTCTGAGAGTGCGCGAGATTTCTTAACTGAAGTTTCGTTTAGCTCACTGGCCAGTAATACTGATTAAGTGTTGTGAGGACCCACAACGGCCTAAACATAATTGTGGAGTTCGGAAGGGAGTTTTCGTGCCAGAGTTTCTGAAGGTGGGCGATAGGTCACCTCGTGTAGCCGAGGTACGTTCTACCCTGGCTCGTCTTGGGCTTCTGCCCAATTGGGAGGGCTCAGCCGCGGAGGAGAACTCGCCTCAGTGGTCTGGTGACGATGACCTCTTTGATGAGGATATGCGCAACGCTCTCCTGGCGTTCCAACAGTCCCGCGGTGTCTATGCCGACGGGATCATCCGCGACAGCACCCTGCGCCTACTGCGAGAAGCCTCGTACACTCTGGGCACCCGCGTACTGTCCTACGATCCACTGTCACAAATGACCGGTGAGGACGTAGGCGTTCTCCAAGCTACCTTGCAGGAACTCGGCTTCCACGATGCCCGAGTAGACGGCCACTTTGGCCCGAAGACCGATGCCTCTGTACGTGAATACCAGCTCAATTACGGGCTGGAGCCCGACGGTATCTGTGGTCCCGTTACTCTCCGGGCGCTCAGCTACTTGGGCAGGAGGGTTACTGGTGGCTCTGTAAACGCCTTCCACGAGAAGGAAATACTGCGCACGATGGGGCCGAAGCTCTCTGGAAAGCGCATTGTCATTGATCCAGGTCTTGGGGCAGGGGAGCCCGGCATTGTGGTCGACGGCCCTTACGGTCAGATTTCTGAAGAAGAGATTCTTTGGGATTTGGCCTCTCGCATTGAGGGTCGCCTTGTCGCGGCAGGTGCAGAGACTATTCTGTCTCGTCCTCGTACCGACAATCCGTCCATCGAGGATCGCGCTGAGATGGCCAACGCATTTGGCGCTGACGTCTTCATCTCCCTGCAGGCCGACCACTATCACAACAACCGCGCCAGCGGTATTGCGACTTTTTACTTTGGCTCGATGAAGGGCTCCAACTCCATTCTGGGCGAACAGCTCTCTGGCCTTATCCAGCGAGAGATTGTTGCCCGTACGAGCCTGGTAGACTGCCGCTCGCACGCCCGTACCTGGGATCTCCTCCGTCTGACCAGGATGCCCACGGTGGAAGTCGCCGTTGGTTACCTGACCAACGAGGATGACGTCGCAATTCTTTCTTCCCCAGATCAGCGTGACGTAATTGCCGAATCTATCGTTGTCGCTGTAAAGCGTCTGTACCTGGGCGATGAAGAGCAGCAGCCAATGACCGGCGCTTACAGCTTTGCGCAGCTGATTGAAGAGGAAAAAGCCTAAACACGGCTGATCAATCAAACCCGGCGCTAAAGACTGAACAGCTTTGAGCGCATAAAGGGTTCTTTCGCACTTAGATCCAACGCATGGCCGATTTCTTCGTCCCAATCCAATTCCGCATCCAACTCGATACGGAGTTTCGGATGAATCGGATGTGGAGTGACCACCCGAAACCCGGAGTCAAGAAGGGTTCGCGTACGAATCAAATCACCGGCGTTATGGTTAATCGCCGCCAACGAATCTGAAATACACGGCTTAGGATTTAGCTTTTCTTCAAGTTGCGCTTCGAAATCAGCGATTAGGTTCTCCGTACCGTCGTCAGGCGTTGGCGACGACGGCGTAAATGCCGACATAGAATCCGCCGTGCCACTGCAACCAAACGCTTCTACCGCTGAAATCCCGCGCAGCGCGAGCTTGTGCAGAGCGGTCACAATGAGCACGCGGAGCATGTCATCGTCAACCTCTAAAGCGTTGTAATGCAGACTCGTCAGCGCAATCGCATCCGGCGATATTGGTCCGGAAGGCATGGAAAATGTCGTCGGGCAGAAGCGTGGCGGAGCAAAGAGCAGCGTGCCGACGGTCTCAGGTTTCCCATCGATAAGTGATGCCGGTGGCTTTCGTCGTAGCGAATATCCGCACGGTCCCCAGGAAAGGTAGACGGTATTGAGCCATGCTTCCTTCTCCAAGCGCACCTGGGCGGCTAAATCAGGGCTTAAATCGCCATTTAAGAGGCTTTCACTAGCTCCGCCTGGCCGAGTAGGGGGTTGGCCGTCCGAATGCTTTAAATCACCGTTAGGCGCTTCATCCTCTTCTGGCGTGCTGGGGTCCAAATTAGGTTCGCGCGGCTCAGTCGAGAACTGGGGTAGGGCAGTTGCTGTACGGATATGCTCCATGCCCTGTTCCCAAAACAGGCTTAACATCGTCTCTGGATAGATTCCCTCGATGTCGGCCAGCGAAATTTTCTCGATGAATACTTCAGTCACAGTAACCGGGTTTACTCTTCGTCGAGATGCATCAGTGACATGATGCGATCAAAGTCCTCGAGGTTGCCGAATTCGATAACGATTTTGCCCTTACGCTTGCCCATCTGGGCAGTCACCTTCGTATCAAAAGAATTGGACAGGCGGTCAGCCCAATTGTGAAGGACCTCCGGCTGCGGAGTGGGCTCACGGTGCTGCTTTTTCGGTCGCTCGCCGGCATTGAGTAATGTCACTGCTTCTTCGGTCGCACGGACGGATAGTCCTTCAGCAACAATTCGCTCGGCGAGGCGCTGCTGTTCTTCCTTACCTGCCTTAACTCCAAGCAAGGCACGTGCGTGACCAGCCGACAGAACACCGACCGCTACTCGTCGCTGTACCTCCACCGGCAACTGCAAGAGTCGAATCATGTTGGTAATAACGGGCCGCGAGCGACCGATTCGATCCGCCAGCTCTGCCTGAGTTACACCAAACTCTTCGAGTAGCTGCTGGTACGCAGCGGCCTCTTCGAGTGGGTTCAGCTGAACGCGATGGATGTTCTCTAGTAGGGCATCGCGAAGCATGTCCTGGTTTGGAGTATCGCGAACGATGGCGGGAATCGTGTCGACCCCAGCTCGCTGAGAAGCACGCCAGCGACGTTCACCCATGATGATTTCAAACTCGGGTTGCGGCGCGTTCGGATCTTCCTTGCGCGCTGCCTCGAGTGCGGCCGCACGACTATCCTCAGAGATTGGTCGTACGATAATCGGCTGCAATAGACCGAACTCACGAATAGAGTGAGCGAGCTCATTTAGGGGCTCCTCATCGAAGACCTCTCGTGGCTGCTTCGGGTTCGGCGTGATCAGCTTCAAGTTGATCTCGCGATAGGTCGCGCCAAACTCGTTTGCGGCCGAAGCGTCAACATCGGTAGCCTCGGCGCTGCCATGGTCCGCTGCTCCCGACGTCGTCGAGGGCAATGTTTCACGTGAAACATCACTAGACTTACCAATAACCTTATCGTCACTGTGACGTTTCTGCGCCTCATTGGTATGAGGTTTGCTCTGGCCGGATTTTGCAGATTTTCCGGCGTTTTTGCCTTCAGTCAACGAGGTGCCGGATCCCGTCGCGGCTGCCCCCAGTACGTCGGCAACTCCGCTACTTCCAGGCTGCTTCGTCCCCTGGGTACGGCGGGGACCGAAGATAATATCCGCGGCACTCTCACCTACCGAGGGGTTAGCCGCCGGAGCAGTTGGGATCAGCGCGGCGATACCGCGACCGAGCCCTCCCTTGCGGTTCTCCTTTTTTTGATTCGACATCGGTAACTACTCCTAGTGGCTTTAATTTGTCTCAGTGGAATTGGACGGGGTAGGGGAGGAAGCTGGTTTTTGCCCAATCGCACTTCCACCCGGAACTGCGGAATAGTCGCCACGCGTTGCCAATTCCTTCGCGGCGTCAAGATAAGCAACTGCGCCCCGAGACCCTGGATCGTAGGAAATTACGGTCTGCGAATATCCCGGCGCCTCCGATACCTTCACGGATCGAGGGATGAGATTACGTAGCACAACCTCACCGAAGTAGTTACGAACCTCATTGGCAACTTCTTCCGAAAGCTTGGTGCGGCCATCGAACATAGTGAGCAGCACAGCAGAAATATGTAGCTCCGGATTGAGATGCTGACGAATCATCTGCACGTTATTCATCAGCTGAGTCACACCCTCCAAGGCGTAAAACTCACACTGAATCGGAATCAAAACCTCGTTGGCGGCAGTCATCGAATTCAGAGTCAACAGACCGAGCGAAGGAGGGCAGTCAATAATGAGAAAGTCAAAGCCGTTGTCAATCAGGTACTGATCTGACACTGCATCGAGAAGTCGGCGCTCACGGTTCAGGAGCGAGACCAGCTCAATCTCGGAGCCCGCCAAGTCCAACGTCGCTGGCACACAAAAGAGATTCTCAGATTCAGGGGAACGCTGGATGACATCGTCAATCTGTAGTTCGCCAATTAGAAGCTCATACGTCGACGGGGTCCCGGAAACATGCTCAATCCCCAGGGCCGTAGAAGCATTTCCCTGCGGGTCATTATCGATGACTAGCACCTTGAGACCATGCCGCGCGAGCGCCGACGCGATGTTGACTGCCGAAGTGGTCTTGCCCACGCCACCCTTCTGGTTGGCGATAGTAATACGGCGCGGGCGTTCGGGGCGTGGAAGCGATAAACGGTTCGGGGCCTTAACTTGCGCTGCCCGTTGAGCTGCCGCAGCGATGGGTGTGTCTTGCCAGGACTTCCGGCTCATTAACTATTCCCCTTACAAGCACAGCAATCACCAATCATGGCCACTGGAGTGCGAATAAAAACTTAGTAACTATCTGCAAAAGCGTAATCATCAAGCCCCAACAAGCGTTAGACGCCGACGATTGTGGAAATGTTTCACGTGAAACATCCACCTTGGCCGGTAGGACTTTGCCATACCGCGATACTTATCCCACTCTAGCCCGACGGCACTACGCGCCTCAATGTCGAAACCAAAACACAAGCGAACCGGCAGTGGAGTAGGGGAGGGGGACTTACAACCTACTTCTTCTGAATAATCACGGCGTACGTCGAAGTTCCCAACACGGAACCGCCAACCTCTACAACGCGGGGATTAGTTCCCTTCGCCTTGGCAATAAGCTTTGCGTCCCGATCAATCTCCTCTTGCGCAGTTCCACCCTTCAGTGCAACCATCGCGCCTCCGGATTTAACTAAAGGAAGCGACCAGCCCGCCAATTTCCCAAGAGGGGCAACAGCGCGAGAAGTGACGACATCTACTTGGCCAACCTCAGCGCGAACCACTTTCTCCTCAGCGCGGCCGCGAACCACGGTCACATTGTCCAGCTCGAGATCTTCCACAACTTCGTTCAAGAAAGTCGTACGGCGCAGCAATGGTTCTACAAGAACCACCTTCAAATCTGGTCGTGCAAGAGCAAGCGGAATCCCGGGCAAGCCTGCCCCCGAACCAATGTCCGCAACTACAAGCCCTTTGCCTATCGCTTCTCCAACTACCGCAGAATTGATAATGTGCCGATCCCACAGCTTTGGAGTTTCACGTGGCCCAATCAAACCTCGGACTGTAGCCTCCTCAGCCAACCATGAGTGGTAGCGGTATGCTCGATCGGCATTCCCTCCAAACACGGTATCTATCACCGAACGCAGATCCGCATCGACCAAACCTGCGGAGGCTTCTTGATTATCGACGTCTTTCGCGGAGTTACTCAACAGTTCCACTAACCTTTCCAATGGGGCAGCTGTGCCGTCACCCGTCGAGCTTTTCATTACCCCTAGTGTACGACAGTGCAACAGCGATGTTTCACGTGAAACATTGATCAAAGTTGGATGCCAAACTCCAGGCCCCGGAGAAAATTACATGCCTGTAATAACAGTGACGTTGTTTGCTCGATAGAGCACGAAGGCAAGCAAAAACGCCCCGCATCAACTGCGGGGCGTTTCGATTAATTAACTTATGTAGACGAAGGGCGATTCCACTTCAGCTATTTCTTTTTCCGCTTCCGGTTCTTCCGATTTGCGGGTTTCTGTCCTGGCGCTGGCTTCGAGGCTGGGCCCTGCTGTCCCTTCCCCGAATTACCATCCGGAAGATGGCTAGAAGCCTTGTTCGCTGCAGAGGCCTGACCGGACTGCGCCTGCTGCGCATTCTGCGCTGCCTGACGCTTGCCACCCTTCTTCGGATTGATTGGCTTCTGGCCAACCTTCGGAGCGAGCTTCTCCTGTGCCTCGCGCTTGGCAGCCTTCTTAGCTGCGACAGCTTCCTTCTCTTCCTCATCCAGCTTGCCGAAGATGTAGCGCTGCTGGAAGTAGGTCCAGACGTTGTTAGTCACCATGTAGACAAGAAGACCGATGTGCCAGAAAGCACCGGTAACAAGAATCATGATCGGGAAGAACCAAAGCATCATCTTGTTCATCATGTCCATCTGCTGACCCATAACGCCTTCCTGGCGCTTCACCAGACCGGCTTCCTGGCGGGCACGCGTGCGGTCAACAGACATGCGAGCGTTGAAGTGCGTTGCAAGTGCCGCAATAACAATCAGCGGAATGGCAACGATCATGATGTCCATGCGGGTGAAGTCCGCAGGCGTACCAGGCACAGTAAAGGCTGCGTATTGATCCTCGCCCATACCAACCGAACTGGACAGTGGAGCATTGAGCACACGAGCCAGCAGGAAGGACCGCACCTCATCTACACCGAAGACGTAGTTAGGCGTATTCCAGTTCTGCTCCACCGACATGCGAAGCGCATTGCCCGTCGTACCCGTTCGGTTGAACGAACGCAGCACGTGGAAAAGGCCAATGAACACAGGCATCTGAACCAGAATCGGCAAACAGCCGCCGAGCGGGTTGACACCCATTTCCTTCTGTAGCTGGCGCATAGCAAGAGCCTGAGCCTGCTGATCGTTCTTGTACTTCTCCTTGATGGCCTGCATCTCAGGAGCGAGCTGCTGCATCTTGATGGCAGAACGCTGCTGGTTCAGCATCGGCTTAAACAGGAGGATACGGATGGTGACCACAAGCAAAATAATGGCCAGCACCCAGGAGATACCCGAGGAGGGATCGAATAGGAAACCTGAGGCCTTATGCCAGAACCACAGGATGGCCGAAATCGGCACATACACGAAATTGAGCACGGTCTAAGATCACTCCGTTCTTTAGGGGACAGCGCACTCGCGCCTTCGTCTACAAAGCCCCGTCAAAGGCTAAGCATTACTAGAGGTTACCTGTGCATTCGCCTCAACCACGAACCCAGGCCGGGGAATGTGGCAGGAACTGGATCCCAGCCACCCGGATGCCAGGGTGCGCAACGGAAGATGCGCAAGAAAGTCAGCCACAGGCCACGAATAGCTCCGAAACGGCGCACAGCCTCAAGACCATATGCGGAGCACGTCGGTTCAAAACGACATGTGCTCGTGGGCTTCAGATTAGAGATACGACGGCGGTAGAAGAGAATCGCCCTCTCAGCCACACGTGCGCCGGGGGTCTGAGCGAGGGGGCCGTCGTCAAGCGAATTAGCGCCGACGTTCGTATGTGGCGAGTGCCGATTGCACATCGTGGGACAGCTCCTGGCTGGTGGCTGTGGCAGATGCAGGCAGCGCGCGAACGACAATGTCCATGGTGGACGGAAGATTCTGCGCGGCCGCGGCCATAACATGGCGGAGCCTGCGGGATACAGCGTGACGAGTCACGGCGTTGCCCACAGCTTTAGATACGACAAGACCGACACGCGGACCACCAAACCTGGCAATCTGCGTATCGGTCTTATCTTCACCGCCAGAAGCGGCGGTGTCACGAATATGCAAGACCAAGGTCTTGCGTCCGATTCGGCGTCCACGTCGTACGGTGACCGTGAAGTCACGCGAAGAACGCAGCTTATTGCTCTGAGGGAGCACCGAAATCGGTGTCCTCTTGCTTAAGCGGACAGGCGGGCACGGCCCTTGCTGCGGCGTGCTGCCACAACGGCGCGACCGGAACGGGTACGCATACGGGTACGGAAGCCGTGCACGCGTGCACGACGGCGGTTATTCGGCTGGAACGTCCGCTTCGACACGGTTGACACTCCTTGAAACTCAAACGACCACGAGTCCACGCTGAACACACCGCAGTAAACTCCTCGCTTCGAGTGCGAGGCAGCGATGCGTCTGACGCATTCCCGTGATGCACGGAAAAATTACTTACCGACAGATTGAAAGCTACATGCGTTCTGTCGGGTCCAAGCACAAGCTCGGACTCATATCTCAATGGATATGAAACACCCAGATAGGTTACGTCGAATCGGGCGAGAAATTCAAATCAACACGCCGGATTTACCTGGAGAATCATTTTCCAAGTTTTCCGACGGTACCGATGTTGACCTGTGGAAATACTGACCTATGCACTGCAATCCACAGGGTGTTTATCCCATTAGCTGTGGATAACTTCCACACCATGAATCACAGCGAGCAGGGGAAATAACGTGTTTACCTAGGTAAACGCAGACTAGGGGGCTATTTTTCATTGTGGGCAAACTGTGGATAAACTGTTAGTCAATTAGCGACAAGGTTTATCCACAGGTGTGGACAAACATGTGGAAGTCCTGCTCGGGGCGTATAGCACCTTGTGTAGAAACACCCCACAGGGCGAATTACAAGAAATAGCCCCCAAATGGGCAGATATGGCGCTCTCGCCATGCCAAAAACACTCCACAAAAACAGGTCGCCTCGATAAATTTGATGAACGTAAACATGTAAAAGGACATTCACACAGTGAGCGAACAACCAGAATTGCCAGGTGGACTCTGGGAGCAGGTCGTTTCTATCCTGACTTCACCAGAAGGTGTGCCGGAGTTGGGCATTGCACCACTACGCCCGCCACACAAGGCACTGCTGCGGTCAGTGACGCACACTGGTGACTTTCCAGGTTTTTTCCTGCTCAGCACTCAATCGCCAGTGGTGCAGGCGCTGGTAAAAGAAGAGCTCAAAGGCATTATCGAGGCCGTCTTAGCTTCGCTGACCGGCGAGGAGTTGGAAACAGTCATCACCGTTGCCGATCCTGCTGACGACGCTGAAGATAGCCAGGCAGCAGAGACCACTCAACCATCTGCACAGCACTCGGGGCAGATGCCATCTGCAGCTTCGCGTCCGCAGCAGGCTCAGCGTCAACAGCCAAACCAGCAGCACCAGCAGCAATCTGGCCGCAACTACCCGTTCCCCAGTGCAGATACGAACGACTTCAATCTCCACGAGCAGCACCAGGGATCGACGCAGACGCCACAGGTGTCGCAGACGCACCAGCCGAATGTCCATAATCAGCAGAGTGCCCAGTCACAACGCCGATCGATGGACGCCGTAGATTCGATGGCCCAGGGGCTTTCGCACTCATCTGCCGAGAATCCAATGACTATTGCTGATCAGCGCCAGGTCACAAGTCCTTTCCGCTCCGAGAGCCACGGCACTCCAACCGAGATGAGCATGCCTTTCGAGGAGCCCACCCTCAACCCGAACTACACCTTCGAGACCTTCGTTATTGGTCCGCAGAATAAGTTCGCCGCTGCAGCCGCCGTCGCTGTTGCGGAGTCTCCGGGGCGCACCTACAACCCGCTGTTTATCTCCGGCGGTTCGGGTCTTGGCAAGACGCACCTGCTCCACGGCATTGGTCACTACGCCAAGCATTTGTACCCTAACCTGCGGGTTCGTTACGTTTCCTCGGAAGAGTTCACCAACGACTTCATTAATTCCGTGCGTGACGACGCCCAGGAATCCTTCAAGCGTCGCTACCGCGATTTGGACATGCTCATCATCGATGACATCCAGTTCTTGGAGGGCAAGGAAGGTACACAGGAAGAGTTCTTCCATACGTTCAATGCCCTGCACCAGTCCAATCACCAAATTGTGCTGTCGTCGGACCGCCCACCACGCGAGCTTAAGACCCTGGAGGATCGCCTTCGTACCCGCTTCCAGTGGGGGCTCAATCCGGATCTGCAATACCCGGACTTGGAGACGCGAATCGCAATTCTGTCGAAGAAGGCACAGCTGTCTGATTTGGTCGTTCCGCATGATGTACTCCAGTACATCGCGGAGAACACCTCGTCTTCTATTCGTGAGCTCGAGGGGCGTCTACTGCAGATTAGCGCTCACGCATCCATGATTCATGAGCCTGTGACCTTGAAGTTTGCGCAGGAGATCCTCGGTGCCGACGAAATCGAGGTGCAGATTACCCCGGAGATCATCATCTCCACCACGGCTGAGTACTTCGACCTAACGGTTGCGGATTTGGTGGGCCCGGGTAAGACTCGTCCGGTCGCTCATGCTCGCCAGATCGCGATGTACTTGACGAGGTCCTTCACTGAGCTTTCGTTGCCGTCGATTGGCCGGGAGTTCGGAAATCGTGACCATTCGACGGTTTTGCACGCTGAACGCAAGATTGTTAAGGAAATTCAGGAGAAGAAGCCCTCAAAGGACCAGGTCAACGACCTGACTACGCGCATTCGAGACCGAGCTCGCGGCACGGCTTAAAAACCTTGGGCTCTGCGTGCGGAATTCTTGTTATTAACTGCGGTTTTTCCGTGCACAGAGCTGTGGACAACTCGTAAATTTTGTGGATGAAAGATGAAGCCCGAACACTATCCACAGACACCCCAAGTTATCCACAGTTAGACGCACTGGTTATCCACAGCTCGAAACCGGTGAAGACCAGCGGGAATCATGTAATTTCACAATGTGCACACCCCCTATTACTACTCCCGACTTTAAAAATCTCTAGAAACTTCTAGATAAAAGGGGGCCTGCGCACAACCTCGGGCAAACAACCTCTGGCGCACAACTTCATAAATGCCAAGAACGAGTAAGAAACTACGATTAAGCACTAGACGGACTACAAGAATCCCAGTGAGGTCTTTGGCAGTCTGCAGTAGAGTTGTACGATGGAATCTTTGTAACTCCAGTCATGTGCGCTGACATAGCGTGCTGACAACACAAAAGACGGCTAATAACAGACATCCAATACCGGTGGAGGAACGATGGAGCAGACCGATGTCCGTATTCGCGCGGCTAAGGACGATCTCGCGGGTGCGGTGAGCTGGGTTGCTCGTAACCTGCCTGCACGCCCGACTCAGCCGATTCTGCGTGGCATGATTTTTCTCGCGGATGACAATGGTCTGCAGCTCGCTGGCTATGACTACGAGGTCTCGACTCAGATTCGTATTAGCGCAGAGGTCGATGAGCCCGGTCGCTTCGCCGTCAATGGCAAGTTGGTTTCTGACATTGTCTCTAAGCTGCCGAATAAGCAGGTAGAGATGCACTTTGATGGCACGAAGGTCATCGTTCGCTGTGGTTCTTCCCGCTTCGAGTTGCCAAGCCTGACCTTGGAGGATTACCCGCAGCTACCAGAAGCTCCGGCTGCTACCGGCACTGTCGATGCCGCTCTGCTGGCTGAGGCTATTGGTCAGGTCGCTATCGCTGCCGGCAAGGATGAGTCGCTGCCGATGCTGACCGGTATCCGGATGGAAACCGAAGGTAACGAAGTCACTCTCGCTGCCACCGACCGTTTCCGCCTGGCGGTTCGCAGTTTCGAGTGGGAGCAGATCCCGGAGGGGGAGACCAAGCTGCTCATCCCGGCAAAGACCTTCGCGGAGACTGCCCGCACTCTCGATACCACTTCCAGCGAGCCAGTGACCTTGGCATTCGGCGACGGATCCGATGATCGTGAGGTCGGCTCCGAAGGTCTGCTGGCTATCCTCGCCGATCCTCGTCGCACTACCACGCGATTGCTGGACGCCGAGTTCCCGAAGTTCCGTCCGCTGCTGCCGAAGCAGCATTCCTCCATGGCTGTTGCTCGTGTTGACCAGCTGCAGGATGCCATCCGTCGTGTGTCTCTGATGGCGGATCACGGTGCGCAGATTCGCATGGACTTCTCCGATGGCCAGGTTGTCCTTTCCGCTCATGGCGACGAGGTCGGTCACGCAGAAGAGACTGTGGCCTGCAACTTCTATGGGGAACCACTTCTGATCGCCTTCAACCCGCAGTACCTGCTCGAGGGGCTCAGCGCTGTTCGCTCCCACCGCGTTCTGCTGGGCTTTACGCAGCCGTCGCGTCCCGCGATTCTCATTCCAGAGCCGGAAGCTATCCCGGAGCTCGGTGAGGACGGCTTCTACCCAACGCCGGAGACCGACTTCACTTACCTGCTGATGCCTGTGCGCCTGCCGGGCTAGTCTGCGGCTATGCACATTCGGTATTTGTCCTTGCGGGACTTCCGCTCCTGGCCGGAGTTGGAAGTCGAGTTCACGCCTGGAATTACCGTATTTACCGGGCAAAATGGCTACGGCAAGACCAATATCGTCGAGGCCGTTGGGTATCTCTCCACGCTCGGTTCGCATCGAGTGTCTACGGATGCTCCGCTGGTTCGTTCGGGGACCCCGTCGGCACGCATTTCGGCGACGGCGGTCAATGATGGCCGAGAGCTGACGGCGCATCTGCTCATCAATCCGCATCGCGCGAATCAGGCGCAGATTAATCGCACGCGGCTGAAGTCTCCGCGGGAGCTGCTGGGGATCGTCAAGTCGGTCTTTTTCTCGCCCGAGGATCTCACGTTGGTCAAGGGCGAGCCCGCGTCCCGTCGCCGCTACATCGATGATTTGCTCGCTTTACGACGGCCACTGTCCGCAGGTATCCGCATTCAATATGACAAGATCTTGCGTCAGAAAAATGCGCTGCTGAAGTCGGCGGGCTCGACGCTGCGCCGTGGCTATTCTTCCTCGGAGGGGCAGGCCGCACTGAGCACGCTGGACACCTGGGATGCGCAATTGGCGCAGGTGGGAGCGGCGTTAATGGCTGCGCGCATGGATTTGATCGCCGAGCTTTCCGAGCATGTCAGCGAGGCCTATGCCACGCTTGCCCCGCACTCGCGCCCAGCCACGATTGCCTATGCGCCGAAGGTCGACAGTCTGGATGGCGGGCCATTGCCCAGCGAACCGGAGCTGCTCGAGGCACTGCTGCTGACGAAGATGGCGGAGCGCCGCACCGCGGAGATTGAGCGCGGTTCCTGTCTCGTTGGTCCGCATCGCGATGATCTCAACCTCATTCTCGGCAATGACCCCGCCAAGGGCTTCGCTAGCCACGGCGAGACCTGGTCTTTTGCACTCGCGCTGCGTCTCGGCGCGTACTTTTTGCTCCGTGCCGATGGGCCCGACCCGATCTTGGTGCTTGACGACGTGTTTGCGGAGCTCGACCGGCATCGTCGGGAAGCTCTCATGGAAATCGCGCAGCAGGCTGAGCAGGTGTTGATCACCTCGGCGGTGGGAGAGGAGTTGCCTCAGGCACTGGTCGAGGATTCTTCGGTGACCCATCACACGGTAACGGTGGCGCAGACTGAGCAGGGGCGAATCTCACTGCTGGATGAAAACCCAGTCGCGGAAGAGTGACGGGTATGGTCGAGAACATGGAGCCGGATAACTCACCGGAAGAGGAAAACGACCTGATCAGTGACGCTTTCTTCCGCATGCGCGATGCCGCTAAGGAGGGCGGTCACAAGTTACCGAATCTCCAGCGGCCACCGAAGAAGAAGGGCTCGTGGTCTGGCCTCGATAGCCGTGTGCCTGTGAAGGCCGCGGAGGGGATCGTTGCGGACGTCGATAAGCAGCGGGCAGCGCAAGCAGTGGTGCGAGATCGTGCCGGTACGGTGATTTCGCCGAGCTTATTGAAGGAGGCGGGGATTCGGCTGTACCGGAAATATGACCGTCGACCTGCGCCGATTGGTGCGGTGCTGAATAAGGCAGTAGTCGATCGCGGCTGGCAGATCCACATTGCCCACGGTGTGATCATGACGGAGTGGGATTCGATGGTCGGCAA
Source organism: Corynebacterium sp. HMSC075F02 (assembly GCF_001838335.1). Lineage (NCBI taxonomy): Bacteria > Bacillati > Actinomycetota > Actinomycetes > Mycobacteriales > Corynebacteriaceae > Corynebacterium > Corynebacterium sp. HMSC075F02. Next base: position 53,805 of record NZ_KV836304.1, read on the forward strand.
GGTTGTCGCGGAACACTCCCAGGTCAAGGAGTTCAAGGACGGCACTTTGGTGGTCGAGTGCCAATCGACAGCATGGGCAACACAGCTGCGGCTAGCACAGCGACAGGTTTTGAAGTCGATTGCGGAACGCGTCGGGGATGGAGTGGTTGAGGAAATTAAGGTGCTGGGGCCAAAAGCGCCGAATTGGCGCAAGGGCAAATTGCACATCGAGGGCCGAGGACCGCGTGATACTTATGGGTAAAGGTCGGTAAACGGTCTACGAATAACCGTCGGTATGCGTAAAACTGCGAAATTTGGTCCTTTGAGCGCATCGGCTATATCCACAGTAGGGGACTACGTTGGGGTAAGATGGGCAGGAGAAAACCGGCAGGCGGTTCTTGAGACGTTATCGACTTCCGAACTAGCCAGACCTATCTAGTAGTCCTAGGTGGTTCTGGCTGGCGCCGATAGCGCTTGACCGCCGGCCTATTTTTCGCGCGCTGACGAATGTTGTGCGGGGAGAGAACCAAGAATAGGAGACGCGCCGAACCGTGGCTGCTACCGAACATCAATATGACGCCTCATCGATTACCATCCTCGAGGGCCTCGAGGCCGTGCGTAAGCGGCCGGGTATGTACATTGGCTCGACTGGTGAGCGTGGCTTGCACCACCTGGTGTGGGAGGTTGTAGACAACTCCGTCGACGAGGCGATGGCGGGTTACGCCACCGATGTTGAGGTCACTCTGCTGGAAGACGGCGGCGTTCAGGTCCGCGATAACGGCCGTGGTATTCCTGTCGAAATGCACCCGTCGGGCATGCCGACGGTGCAGGTGGTTATGACTCAACTGCACGCCGGCGGCAAGTTTGACTCCGAGTCCTACGCTGTTTCCGGTGGTCTGCACGGTGTGGGTATTTCGGTGGTTAACGCGCTGTCGACGCGTATGGAAACCGAGGTCATCCGTGATGGCTACACCTGGTACCAGAACTTCGACCAGGCCGTCCCGGAAGAAATTATCCGAGGTAAGAAGACTCGTGGTTCGGGCACCACACAGCGTTTCTGGCCGGACCCGGAGATTTTTGAGACCACCGATTTCAAGTTCGACACCATTTCTCGCCGCTTGCGTGAGATGGCGTTTTTGAACAAGGGCCTGACCATCACGTTGGTGGACAAGCGTGTCTCCGAGGAAGAGCTCGAGGCTGAGGCTCTGGCGGAGCAGGCGGAGACCGAATCCGCTGAAATCGCCAAGGATGCGGTTGAGGAGCAGAAGGAGAAGGCAGAGAAGACCACCAAGCCGAAGGAGCGCCGCAAGGTCTTCCACTACCCGAATGGTCTGCGGGACTATGTCGAGACTCTGAACAAGTCGAAGAACATCATCCACCCGACCATCATTTCCTTCGATGCTGCAGGTGACGGCCACGAGGTCGAGATTGCAATGCAGTGGAACTCGGGTTACTCCGAGTCGGTGCACACCTTCGCCAACACCATTAACACCATTGAGGGTGGCACGCACGAAGAGGGCTTCCGTTCTGCGTTGACATCGCTGATGAACCGCTATGCGCGTGAGCACCGCCTGTTGAAAGAGAAGGAAAACAACCTCTCCGGCGAGGACTGCCGTGAAGGTCTCGCTGCCGTGATTTCGGTGAAGGTCGCCGATCCGCAGTTCGAGGGCCAGACGAAGACGAAGCTCGGTAACACCGAGGTGCGTTCCTTCGTCCAGCGCATGACTAATGAACACATCGGTCACTGGCTGGAGGCCAATCCGGCTGAGGCCAAGGCCATTGTTAACAAGGCCATTGCTTCGGCACATGCCCGTCAGGCGGCTCGTAAGGCCCGTGACCTGGTGCGTCGTAAGTCCGCGACCGATCTTGGCGGTCTTCCGGGTAAGTTGGCGGACTGCCGTTCGAAGGATCCGAAGCAGTCCGAGCTGTTCATCGTGGAGGGTGACTCCGCAGGTGGTTCTGCAAAGGCAGGCCGAAACTCGCTGTTCCAGGCCATTTTGCCGCTGCGCGGTAAGATCTTGAACGTCGAGAAGGCGCGCCTGGATAAGACGCTGAAGAATAACGAGGTCCAGGCCATTATTACGGCGCTGGGCACCGGTATTCACGACGAGTTCGACATCGAGAAGCTGCGCTACCACAAGATTGTGCTGATGGCCGACGCCGACGTCGATGGTCAGCACATTGCCACGCTGCTACTGACGCTGCTGTTCCGTCTGATGCGTCCGCTGATTGATGAAGGGCACGTCTACCTCGCCCAGCCGCCGCTGTACAAGCTCAAGTGGGCCAAGGGTGAGCCGGGCTACGCCTACTCCGATGCTGAGCGCGATCAGCTGCTGGAAGAGGGGCTGGCTGCCAACCGCAAGATCAACAAGGACGATGGTGTTCAGCGTTACAAGGGTCTCGGTGAGATGAACGCCGCTGAGCTGTGGGATACCACCATGGATCCGGATCACCGCGTGCTGCGTAAGGTCGCCCTCGAGGACGCGCAGAAGGCCGATGAACTGTTCACCATTCTGATGGGCGATGACGTCGCTTCACGACGTTCGTTCATCACCCGTAATGCGAAGGACGTTCGCTTCCTCGACGTTTAAGCCGGTACCTGGTTTTAGTTTTCGCCTTGTCGGTTCCCCTGACAAAACCTCAGTTCAGCCATTAATGTTTATGAAATGGAAGATACTCGGGGAAGCATGGTCAACGGGGAACCGCCAGTCGAGCCACGTATTGTGCAGGAGACTTTGCCAGATGGCTCCGTGACCCCGATGGCGCTTCGGTTTCCCGAAGGTTCGCCTCGGGGCATTGTCGTTATTTGGCCGGGCTTTGGCATGGGTGCTCGCTACTACCGGCCGATTGCCCAAGAGTTACAGCGTCGAGGTTTTTGCGTCCTGACCTCGGAGTTGCGCGGCCAGGGTAACCAGACTGCGGTGGCCACCCGCCGTCACAATTGGGGCTACCAGGATCTCGCATCGGTGGATTACCCGCTGGCCGTGGCGCGGGCTCGCAAGGAGTTTGATCACCTCGCGGCAGGGGAGAGCACAGGGGAGAAGCTACCCGTCTACTTGCTGTGTCATTCCATGGGCGGTCAGATTGCCTCGCTGTATCTGGCCCGACCGGAAGCGGACGTGGCCGGCGTAGTGATGGTCGGCTCCGGTACTCCGCACTACAACTGTTTTACTGGCAACGAGTACAAGCGGCTTCGCTACGGTGCACCGTTTATGCAGGTGGTGTCCCAGATCCTGGGCTATTGGCCAGCGGGCAGGCTTGATTTGGCCGGCTATGGCCGCCAGGCTCGTAACCATGTGGTGGAGTGGGCGCGGTTCTCGCGCACGGGTCTTCTGCGACCGCGCGGTGCGGATATCGACTACGCCGCTGAGATGCCGAAGGTGACCACCCCGGCGCTGCTGCTGAACTGTGGTGGTGACCGTGACTGCCCGGAGGCTTCCGCACAGGCGCTGGCACGGATGCTGCCGAATTCGGCAAAGTACGAGTTCATTGAGCAGCGGCTGGGCCACAATCGCTGGGCGCGTGAGCCACAGGCTGTGGTTGACCGTCTAGAGCAGTTTATTGAGGAAATTTAAACCGCAATTTTCCAGCTGGTAATCTGCGCTTCTTAACGTAGATGCCTATGGCAACTTCACCTAAAAATATATCTGAATTTTCCCGTCGGCACTTCCTGCAGACCGCCGCAGGAGTCGGTGCTGTCACCGCTGCGAGCACGCTGCTGCCGCCATCATTGCGCCATGCACTCGCGCAGCCCCGACCGGCTGGCTCCCTCGACCAGGTTGAGCACGTTGTCGTGTTGATGCAGGAAAACCGCTCTTTTGATCACTACTTCGGCACTCTCCGAGGTGTGCGGGGGTACAACGACAATTCCGCTTTGCCGGGCGTTTTCAACCAGAGTGGGGTCAGTCCATACCTGATTCGCAACGCCGCTAATCGCGGTGATCTCTCGGTGGAGTACATTGCAAGTTTGCCGCACGGTTGGGAAGACGGGCAGGTTGCACTAAACGGCGGCCGCTGTAACGGCTGGATCGAGGCTAAGGGCAAAGGCACGATGGCCTGCTATGACCGTCAGGACATCGCGTTCCAATTCGCACTCGCAGAGACATTCACTATCTGTGATGGCTACTTTTCTTCAATGCCTACGTCGACAAGCCCGAACCGCAACTACCTGTTTTCGGGTGATACCCGAAAGGAACCGTGGGGGACTGGAGCGGTTGGCAATGCGGCGTACGAGCCGACGCACCCGGGGTACAGGTGGCGCACGTATGCCGAGGATCTCTCGGCGGCTGGGGTGCCATGGCGCGTCTACCAGGAGTGGGATAACTACACGGACAACAACCTGGATTTCTTCGCCGCGTTTCGAAATATTGGCCGCAAGGTCATTCGTGAGGCCGGGCTGCCTGGTCTCGACATGACGGGCTTCCACGAGGAGCTGCTGGAACTGGGCGATGGGATGCCGCCAACTGCAGAGCAGCAGGAGATGGTCGACCGCCTGAATGCCGCTGTGGAGAAGCTGCCTGAGGCGGAACGGAATCTCTACGATCGTGCACTTTACCGTCGCCAGCCGGGCACGCTCGCTGATGCTTTCCGACGGGACGTTGAATCCGGACAGCTGCCAAAGGTGTCCTGGATTGTGCCGTCGGCCGCGGAAAGCGAGCACCCGGGAGCGTCCTCGCCGATTCAGTCGGCGAATATCACTTACCGCCTGTTGGATGCGTTGGCCTCCAACCCGGAGGTGTGGGCCAAGACCGTCTTCCTGATTAACTTTGACGAGTTTGATGGTTACTTCGACCATGTGGTGCCGCCGCTGCCGCCGAAGAATGAGCCGGGGGAGTGGTACCTGGGCAAGCCGAAGGGGCTCGGGTTCCGTGTCCCGATGACTGTCATTTCACCGTGGTCGGTGGGTGGTTTGGTGTCCTCAGAGGTCTTCGATCACACTTCGGTGATCCGTTTCCTGGAGCAAGTCACCGGCGTGAGCTGCGGAAATATCACTGATTGGCGTCGTCGGGTATGTGGTGATTTGGTATCCACACTCGACTTCTCGGCATCTGCGGGAATGCAGCTTCCAGAGCAGCCGGGACCAGCGCCAGAGTTTGTGAAGCGCTGGGAGGCGGAGCCGGCCGGTGACTATCCGGTGCAGGAGTCCGAGCAGGCGACCGCGCTGCCGACACCGTACCGGCTGCACGTCTACCTCAAAGACGGCAATCTTGTACTGGTCAATGACGGTTCCCGTGAGGCTGTTTTCGCTGTTTACAGTGGCAATAAGGTGGAGCATCACACGGTGCTCGGTACGTTAGAGCTGCGAATTGGACTCCTGGAGCGCGAACTTACCGTGTGCGGCCCGGATCGCTTCCTGCGTGTATTCAGCAAGACGGCGAAAGAGTTGCCGGAGGTCACTTTGGAGCACGCGGCGGGACGTGTTCTAGTTGGCGGGCAGGACCGGACGGCTGATTATGTCCGTGATGGTTGGTACGAGGTTGAGCTGGCTGAAGGTGAGGCCACGGCGTATTACACGGGCCGGCTGGAGTCCGGCAATCGCATTCCGACCAGCCCGTTTACCCGAAAGAGTGACTAGGCCCTGTCCCCGGCTAAGTGCCGCCTTTGACCAGATCCCACGTCTCTGCGAATGACAGCTCTTCGCCGTTGGTGGTGAGGAGTATGTGTGCAAGTAGTGCGCCCAGTGCGGTGTTGCCAAAACTTAGTGGTTTCACGTGAAACGTTGCGTAAGCGACCGCCTGCGCTGCCGCAGAAATCGCGGGAAAGCTACGGTGACCAGCAATGACTCCTGAGCTGGCGGCGACAATAGCGCTGATTGTCCACGGCCTCGCAAGTGTAGCGTCGACCAATTCCGGCACTGTGGCCACCAGTTCATCGGTGGCCGCCAGGATAGCGGCCTCGCTGAGAGGCTGAATCTGGGGCGTGCTCATTCCTGTGCTCCCCGGGGCCTCGGGGAGCACAACTTTCGCAGCAGCGCCATGTCAGTATCAATTACGCTTGCCGTAATTTCCCGAGCCTGACCTTGCTGAAGGGCTCTCGCTGCGGCGGATTCGATGGCGCGAATGGCGGCCTCGTGTTTAGACACGCCCTCCATGTGCGCCAGCAGCGCCAGAGCGGTGTCCTGTTCTTTCGTGAGTCTCAAGGTCATCGCCATCGCATTTGCTCCTTGCTGCCTAGCTTGTGCCGTCTTATTCGTCTCTACTAGGCCTAAAACCCCAGATTTGATACCACAATGGTATCGAAAAGTTGCACACGGCGTCGTAAAGCGGGCTCTAAAGCCCTGTAGAATGGATGCGAACCTCTTTTAAGTAAAGGAAGCAGTCATTGAGCGACGATAACAACAACGACGGCTCATCTTTCGGAAGTGGAGTATTGGGCCACCAGGTTCGCCCGATCGACATCAATGAAGAGATGCAGTCGAGCTATATCGACTACGCCATGAGCGTGATTGTTGGCCGTGCGCTGCCGGAGATCCGTGATGGTCTCAAGCCGGTGCACCGCCGCATTCTCTACGCCATGTTCGACAACGGCTACCGCCCGGAGCGCGGCTATGTGAAGTCCGCAAAGCCGGTTTCGGACACGATGGGTAACTACCACCCGCACGGCGACATCGCTATTTACGACACCATGGTGCGCATGGCGCAGCTGTGGTCCATGCGTTATCCGCTTGTCGACGGTCAGGGTAACTTCGGCTCCCGCGGTGACGACGGCCCCGCAGCTATGCGTTACACCGAGGCCCGTCTGACGCCGTTGGCCATGGAAATGGTGCGCGACATTCGCGAAAACACCGTCGATTTCCAGCCGAACTACGACGGTCGTACGACAGAGCCGGTTATTCTGCCGTCGCGTGTCCCGCAGCTGTTGATGAACGGCTCTGGCGGTATTGCCGTCGGTATGGCCACCAATATCCCACCGCACAACCTGCGTGAGGTCGCGGATGCCATCAACTGGTGCCTGGACAACCCGGAAGCGGATGAAAAGACCACGCTGGATGCGGTCATGGAGCGCATCAAGGGCCCGGATTTCCCAACTGCCGCCCAAATTGTCGGCGACAAGGGCATCAAGGAGGCCTACACCACCGGCCGTGGTTCGATTCGCATGCGCGGTGTGACCTCGATTGAGCAGGAGGGCACCCGTCAGTCGATTGTCATCACTGAGCTGCCGTACCAGGTCAACCCGGACCGCATGATTGCCAACATCGCGGATCAGGTCAAGGATGGTCGTCTGCAGGGCATTGCCTCGATTGATGATGAATCCGACCTGAAGTGGGGCATGCGTATCGTCGTCAAGCTCAAGCGCGACGCCGTACCGCGTGTGGTGCTGAACAACCTGTACAAGCACTCCCAGCTGCAGACCAGCTTCGGTGCGAACATGCTCGCCATCGTCGACGGTGTGCCGCGTACGCTGCGCATTGACCAGATGGTGACGCTGTATGTCGCCCACCAGATTGAGGTCATCGTTCGACGGACCCAGTTCCGCCTGGACGAGAAGGAAAAGCGCGCCCATATCCTGCGTGGCCTGGTCAAGGCTCTGGATATGTTGGACGAGGTCATCGCCCTGATTCGCCGGTCTGCCACGGTTGATACCGCGCGCACGGGCCTGATGGGTCTGCTCGAAATCGACGAGATTCAGGCTGACGCCATTTTGGCGATGCAGTTGCGTCGCCTGGCTGCTCTGGAGCGCCAGAAGATCATTGACGAGTTGGCTGAGATCGAGCTCGAGATCGCCGACCTGAAGGACATCCTGGCCAAGCCGGAGCGTCAGCGCGCCATCGTTAAGGAAGAGCTGGGCGAGGTAGTGGAGAAGTACGGCGATGACCGTCGTACCCAGATTGTGGCCGCTGAGGGCGACGTCACCGAAGAGGACCTCATCGCCCGCGAAAACGTGGTTGTGACCATTACTTCCACGGGCTACGCCAAGCGCACCAAGGTCGATGCCTACAAGGCCCAGCGCCGTGGTGGCAAGGGCGTGCGCGGTGCGGACCTGAAGCAGGACGACATTGTCCGCCACTTCTTCGTCTGCTCCACGCACGACTGGATTCTGTTCTTCACCAACAAGGGTCGCGTCTACCGTCTCAAGGCTTACGAACTGCCGGAGGCCACTCGTGCCGCCCGCGGCCAGCATGTCGCCAATCTGCTGGAGTTCCAGCCGGAGGAGCGCATCGCCGAGGTGCTGCAGATTCAGAGCTACCAGGACAGCCCGTACCTGGTGCTGGCCACCAGCGAGGGCAAGGTCAAGAAGTCTCGCCTGGAGGACTACGAGTCCGCTCGTTCCGCTGGCCTGATTGCCATCAACCTGCGCGAAGGCGACTCCCTCATCGGTGCCCGTCTGTGCTCTGCTGACGATGACCTGCTGCTCGTCTCCGAGCGCGGCCAGGCTATCCGCTTCACCGCCTCCGACGACGCGCTGCGCCCGATGGGCCGCGCCACTGCCGGTGTCCAGGGCATGCGCTTCAAGGGCGACGACAAGCTGCTCAGCATGGTCGTGGTCGAGGAAGAGCACAACCTGCTGGTCGCAACGACCGGCGGCTTCGGCAAGAAGACCAAGCTCAGCGAGTACACCCCGCAGAACCGCGGCGGTATGGGCGTGCTGACGCTCAAGTACGACCCGAAGCGTGGTCCGCTGATGGGCGCCCTGGTGGTCGACAACGACGACGAAATCTTCGCTGTCACCTCCGCCGGCGACATCATCCGCACCAACGTCAACGAGATTCGCGCCACCTCGCGTGCCACCAAGGGCGTGCGCCTGGTCAACCTCGCTGACGGTGTGGAACTGCTGGCTATCGACCGCAACGTCGAAGATGAGGGCGAGGAGACCGCTTCTAAGGTCTCTGAGGCCGGAACGCTGGACGTAGTCCCGAAGCGCACCGGCGCCACCAAGAGCACCGGTGCTGCCGAGTCCGGTGACTCGGAGGCGGAGAAGGAGTAAGCGCATGGCCGAAACTAACTTGGTAGTCGACAAGGTGAGCCCCTGGTCCGCCATGCGCATTACGGCGGCCACTGGTTTCATTTGCTTCCTCGTCTGGCTTGCCGCGGTTGGCCTGCTCTACCTCTTGCTCTCCGGGATGGGATTGCTCGCTCCGATTAGTGAAATGGTCGGCGGGGAGGATTCCATCAGCGCGGGTCTCGTCCTTGGCCTGGCGGCCGCTGTAGGAGCGCTGTGGTGGGTGCTGTCGATTGGGCTCATGGCTCTCGGCGCGGTCATCTACAACGCTTGCGGCGGTCTCGTCGGAGGTCTCAAAATTTCGCTTGCCGACGACGACTAGGCTGCCTAGCCTCCCGCTGGCCCCGGTGTCACCCCCGTTCGGTGGCTCCGGGGTCGCGTTGGTTCAGAGGTGTTTTCAGTGATCTGGTTATGGAGTAGCCGTAATGACTACTTAATGACTACTTTTTAACTCAATATTTAGGCCTCTGACCAGGCGATTTGTGAAGTGTCATGGTTACGGGTTAAGTTATATCTCGTTCCACGGGGCCTATAGCTCAGGCGGTTAGAGCACTTCGCTGATAACGAAGGGGTCGGAGGTTCAAGTCCTCCTAGGCCCACTGCCGAACAAGGTATAATTGCTCGGTGTACGGGGCTTTAGCTCAATTGGTAGAGCACCTGCTTTGCAAGCAGGAGGTCAGGGGTTCGATTCCCCTAAGCTCCACAAGGAACAAAATCCCCCGGTCGTAAGGCCGGGGGATTTTTGCGTTTTGGGGATGTAGAAGGGGGGGTTAAGTAAAGAAAAGTGTGTCTTTTCCGG
>NZ_KV836305.1:0-40400 GCF_001838335.1 Corynebacterium sp. HMSC075F02
GCATGCGGACACACTTTTCTTTACTTAACCCTTTTCTGGCACTTATGCGCGCGGTATTGGCTCTGCCTGCGCTCATATCGATGAGCTATTCACTTGTGGCCAGGCTATAGCTCATCGATATGTGAATACCTCATCGACAAGTGAATACCGCCCACGAGCCACCCATGAGCCCGTCCACCCGCAAGCCGCCCACGATCCACCCACGAGCCACCCGCACCCGAATCCCCAAAACCCCAAACCCCAGCGCCTCAATATTCGAAGCATCTCAAACTCGCAATATCCGACTAACGGTCTAGACTGTGGAACCATGATTCGTACTGAGTCCATTCTTGACCTCGCTACCGTAGCCTCGGGGCAGTCCCACGCCGACGCCCTACAGGGCTCCATCGATTTGGCGCAGACAGCGGAAAAGGCTGGTTATCAGCGTATTTGGTACGCAGAGCACCACAATATGAACTCCATCGCGTCCTCGTCGCCGGCAGTTCTTATCGCAGCCGTGGCTGCAAAAACCGAGAGCATCACCCTCGGCTCCGGCGGCGTCATGCTGCCGAATCATGCACCGCTGACGGTCGCGGAACAGTTCGGCACGCTCGCGAATCTGTACCCGGATCGCATCGAGCTGGGGCTTGGTCGTGCGCCGGGCACGGACCAGGCCACTATGCGCGCCCTGCGGCGTGACCCGCGTTCGTCCGATTCCTTCCCGCAGGATGTGCAGGAGCTGCGCGGTTACCTCTCCGACGAGTCGCTGATCAAGGGCATCAACGCGATTCCAGGCCGCGGCACCCATGTGCCGCTGTACATCCTGGGCTCTTCGCTCTTTGGTGCCCAGCTCGCAGCGGCGCTCGGCTTGCCGTACGCATTTGCTTCGCACTTCGCTCCGGACGCGCTTCGCGATGCCATCGCGGTCTACCGCGAGCAGTTCCAGCCCTCTGAGCAGCTGGATAAGCCGTACGCTTTTGCGGCCATGAATGTGATTGCGTCGGAAAGCGAAGAAGACGCACAGCAGCAGTACTTCGCTACCCGCAGGAACATGGTCAGGCGGTTCCTGAGTCGCGGTGGGCATCACCTCACTGACGATGAGGCGGAGATTCTGATGGATACCCCGCAGGGGCGTCAGGTGCAAAATATGTTCCGTCACACGGCGGTCGGCACGGTGGCGCAGGTGCGTGAGCAGATTGCGCAGTTCGGTGAGTACTCGACGGCGGATGAGCTGATTGTGGCTCATCAATCGCTGAAGGTTCCTGACCGGCTGCGTTCGGTGGAGCTCACCGCAGAGGCCGCGGGGTTGACCGCGTAAGGCTCCAGGCCCCGACCCCAGAGGCGCGCGGCCTTAAGTCGCCCTCTTACTCCACCGCAGCCAGTGGCAGCGCCTTTTCGCTGGCAAGCTGCATGATTTCGGCGTTGGTGCGCTCGCGGAGGAAATCCGCAAGTTCCTCGCGGTTGCTCGCGCGTGTGGCCTCGGTCAGGGCGGCGGCAAAGTGCGGCTCCAGCGCTGCCACGGCCACGTAGCCGTCGGCGCTGGGGTAGAGGCCGTACGTCCACAGGCCGCCACCGAGTAGTCCGCCGGGCGCCGTCATGCCGTACTTCAGCGGCGTGGCACCGGCCTCACCCGCCTGCTTTAGGCCGATGCGGCAGTGCAGTCCAGGCTGCTTTACGACGTCTGCACCCGCACCCGCCCGCTTAATCAACCCGGCAAGGGCAGCGGTGACCGCAAAGTGTGCACCCAGGATGTCGCCCAACAGCACTGGCGGCATGGCCGGAGGTGTGAGGGTTCCGGCCTCCGCCTGATAGGTCAGGTCATGGCCAGGTGTTTCCGGAGCGTCGGTGTCACCGACAATGTCGATATGCACCGGCCCATTCGGGCGCTCATGGAGACCCGCCAGCCCCATGCGTTCCAGCGCGGAGGGGCGAACCGAGGTGATGACCACATCGGCCTCATCAATCAGCGAGCTCAGCTGTGCGCGGCCCTCATCGCTCTTCAGGTCTGCCTGGATAATCTCGTGACCTGCGGACATAGCTTCATACCAGGGGCGGCCGAAGGAACCGAGCGGGTCGCCTGTGGGTGGTTCGACCTTAATCACCCGGGCGCCTAGCTGGCCCAAATGCTGAGCGGCCAGTGGTCCCGGAACGTTAATGGCGAAGTTGACGACAGTGATGCCGGCGAGGCTGGTGTGCAGCTCGGGGGAAAACATAGTTCCACACTAGAACACATCTACCTGCCCGCCGACGCTTTCGGCCAACTTCAACTGGTTGATCCAGTCGCCCTCGCCGACGCGCAGTCGGAAAATCGGGCGGTGAGCGGGGCGGGCCTCGTAGCGGACACGGGCAATCTGACCGGTTTTGGCCAGGTCCATAGCGGTTCCCTCGGTGGCCAACTGGGTGCGCGCGGCGGTGAGGCGCTCGATGACGTCGTCAAGCGCGGCGAGTACGGGTTCGGTGTTGTTCTCGCACCAGGACATGACCATGTCGGGAGCAGCGGCGGCGACGCGGGTGCAGTCGCGGAAAGAGCCGGCCGCCAGCGAAATGGCCAGAGGGCCACCGGCTTCACCGGCGGCGGCAATTGCGTAGGCTGCCAGGTGTGGCATGTGGGAGATGCGGGCGACGCTGGCATCGTGGTGGTCGCTCAGCGCTGGAATGAGCTGACTGCCAAGAGCTGCTCCCAAGTTGGCGACCTGCGAAAAGACCTCAATCCAGCGCTCCGGGACGGGCTTGCCCGCAGCGTCGGCAGCAGCTGCTAGGTCGTAGGTGATGACCCAGGGGGCGCCGTCGAAAAGCCCTTCGAGCGTGGCGGACCAGCCCGCCTGCGCGGACCCCGCCATTGGGTGCGCGCCGACGAAGCGTTCCTCCATCCCGCGAGCGGAGACCTCGGCGGCGACGGCCGCCTTCACGGAGACCACATCCGTAATGCCACAGCTGGGGGCGTGCTCATTGATGGCGTCGAGCATCGTGCCGACGACTGTCATGGGGGTGCCGATCACGATGAGCGCGCGGCTGGCCTCAGCACGTTCGAGCGTGGCCTGAAGATCTGTACTGGCGTCGAATCCCTCCTTCGTGGCTTCCTCGACCGTTGCGGACGAGCGATTCCAACCGAAGCATTCGACATTATGAGCCCGCAGATCGCGCATCATGGAGCCACCGATGAGGCCCAAACCGAGGATGCATACCGCGGGTAGTTGTGCAGCTGACAGGGAGGACGAAGCAGGGGAGGGGGACTCGAAATTGCTCACCTGACAAGCATGACATACAGCGACTAGCGTTGTGGGTTATGAGCACGACCTTTTCCGGAGGGTACACCTCCGATGACGACCGCTCCTTCGCGGTTGCCGTAACTATGGGGGAGCGCGGTTGGCGCGTCGTCGACCTCGGGGACGACGCCACCGATTCGCTCGCTGACGCCGCACAGGCGCTGCGCAATCTGCGTTCGGAACGCGCTGCTGTCGGAATGCTCAATATCGACGACGACTACTTCATTCTCGTGCGCCAGGGAGTTGGGTCGCTGCGCGTAGTGCTTTCCGACGCTACCGCTGCCGTGACCGATGACATCGCGGCAGATGTGTTCGACGAGCTGGATCTGGATATCCCCGACCTCGACGAGGACGAGCTCGACGATGTCGATGCCTGGGCTGAGGGGGACATGGATATCCTCGCTGACCTGGGCTGTTCGGAGGAAGCCCTGGAGTCCATCTGTGACGATCAGTCGCTGTGGGCGTCCGAGCAGCTTCTGGCCATCGCCGAGGAGTTGGGGTGTGCCGAGGAACTAGCCGATGTCGCCGACCTGGATTACGACGGCGACGATGACGACTACGACCCCTATGACGACTAACTCTGAGAAAGGTCATTTGCACGAGAGGCCAAGCGCGCTACCCCGTCGAAAACAGGACATTCTCGACGAAGAGTGGATGCGCCTGGCTATTGCCGAAGCTGCTCACACGGCACCCGGGGATGTGCCGGTGGGAGCTGTGGTCGTGGATGCCGAGGGCAAGGTTGTGGGCCGGGGTTCGAACCGTCGGGAAGCTGATGGTGACCCGCTTGCCCACGCCGAAGTTATTGCGTTGCGCGAGGCCACCCGCGTCGTTGGTGACGGCTGGCGGCTGGAGCAGTGCACGTTGGTCGTGACGCTGGAGCCGTGCGTGATGTGCGCCGGCGCGTGCGTCATGGGGCGCGTGGGGCGCGTGGTCTTCGGCGCGTGGTCGCCCAAGACCGGCGCGTGCGGCTCTATCGCCGATGTCATCCGCGATCCCGCCCACGCGTTCACGCCGCAGGTGCGCGGAGGTGTGCTTGCCGACGAATGCTCCGTTTACCTGCGGGAATTCTTCGAACGGCAACGGCAGTTGGAAGCGTGAGCGGGGTCACAGTTAGGTCACAATTCCCGTCGTGGCCGTGACGAGCCTTCATTTTCACGTAACGTCGGAACTAGTGGAGCTGCTAGACGGTGGCTCTAGAGAATAGATAAGTCGTTTACATAGGAGGCTTACATAATGAGCGAGCTGCAGAACAAGGCCGACGAGTTGGGCGGCAAGGTTAAGGAAGCTGCCGGCGACGCCGTTGGCAACGAGGATCTGGCAAACCAGGGCAAGGGCGAGCAGGCTGCTTCGAAGGTCAAGCAGGGTGCTGAGGATCTGAAGGACAAGGCCACTGAGACCCTGGGCAAGCTGACTGACAAGTAAAGCGCTTAGTTCTCGGGTAGAGATAACCCCAACCGTTTCCGCTTCTGATATGCGGAGGTGGTTGGGGTTCTTTGTGTTTCGATGGCCGGCTGCCAGCGTTGGGGCTGGCTACAGCTTCTGGGCCACCAGGTCATCCAGTGGTTCGGCGGACAGTAGGTACGGGGCGATCTCGAAGACGGTACGGGCACCGGTCTCGCCGGCCTGCTTCAGGCGGTAGGCAGCGCGACCGTAGGCAACCTGGACAGCTGCGGTGAAGTCGGGGTTGCGATCCAGGTCGAGGCCGAACTCGATGACGTGACCGGACGTACCGGCCTGGCCGCGGGTAATGACCTGGCCACCGTGCGGCATGCCCTGGTGATCGCGGTCGAACTCCTCCTCGGAGATGAAGTCCACGATGGTCTCGTAAGGGGCAAAGTAATCCGGCATGGTCACGATGGTTTCGCGGATCTGCTCCTTGAGCTTGGCGTCCTCGTCGGCGTTGCCGGTCTCTTCGGCGACGACGAAGCAGTGGCGCAGGTGGCATTCGTTGCCCTTCAGGTCTGCGCCCTCGCCCTTCTTTACGGCCTCGATAGCTTCCGGGTTCGGCTTGGTGTACTGGACACCCTTCTTCACTCCCGGCACACGACGCACGGCATCGGAGTGGCCCTGCGACAGACCCGGTCCCCAGAAGGTCATCTGGTCTGCGCCCGGCAGGATAGCAGCGCCCAGGACGCGGTTCAGGGAGAACAGGCCCGGATCCCAGCCGGTCGAGATCATGGCGATGTTGTCACCTTCGCGGGCGGCGGCGTCCATGGCCGCGCGGTGCTTCGGAATCTCGTGGTGGTTGTCGTAGGTGTCGACCGTCGTAAAGTTCTTTGCCAGCTCAGGGGCCTGCTCCGGGACATCGGTGGCCGAGCCGAGGCACACGAACAGTACGTCTACCTCATCCTTGTACTTTGCGACATCCGCCGCCGGGAGTACGCGGGCCTCAGTGTCCAGCGAATCGCGACGGGAGAAAACGCCGACGAGTTCCATGTCCGGCTGGTCAGCGATGACCTTTTCGACGCTGCGGCCCAAGTTGCCGTAGCCGATGATGGCGGAACGAATCATGAGGGAGAACCCTTTCTGTGTGGCTGTACTTCTGTGTTTAAGTTTCTAGATTTCAAGCTACAGACTATTCCTTACATATCTCAGCGGGCGTTGGCCACCCCGAATAGCGCGGTGGAGGGTTGACGGGCTTGGGGTGGCGCAGGTTGTAGTGCGCCGAGAGCGGCTTAGCGAAGGCCTGGGCGCCCTGACCTGGGGATTTGGTAGATAAAGGGGCTACCTGTAACGTTTTCTAGCGGTGACGTGTCCGAGCGGCCGAAGGTGAAGCACTCGAAATGCTTTGTGCGGTAACCCCGTACCGAGGGTTCAAATCCCTCCGTCACCGCCAATAAAACCCCCGGTGGTTCCTTTAATTAGGAGCCCCGGGGGTTCTGCATTTAATCGGCCCTGATTGTCTGGGTGTGGTGGAGGTGTGGGAGGTGTCCGTCGTAAAGCGGCAAATGGTGAGGCGTCCGACCTGGAGCACCTAAATCACAAAATTAACATCAGTAGCACACACCCCATTGTTCACGTTTATCCGGGAAGTCCGCTACTCTTAGCAAAAGTATTTCCGGTTTTTATGTCGTGCCCGCCCCCAATGACCGTGTCAGCGCCAGAGTTGATGTTGGCCAATCCGGGGTGGTCGCTAGCATCGGAGTAGCGAAGAGGCTTCAAACTGCAGGTGAAGTCCGAGAGAGTGCTTTGTTAGCGCGAACTTGGGGAAGCTGCAGTTGGGGGCGGTCCAGGCGAATATTAGACGTAAGGGAAACTTGACATGGCAAAGGCCTTGTTCAAACTCGGCAGGTTCTCCTACCTGCATAAATGGACTGTGATCATCGCGTGGTTCCTGATTTTGGCGGGGCTGGGCGGTGCAGTTGCCGCATTCCAGAAGGGGTTCATCGACCAGTTCTCGATCCCCGGCATGCCGTCGGCAACGGCTTCGCACGTGATTGAGGAAAAGTTCCCCGATGTTCCGAACCCAATTCGAGAGCAGCGTATTTATGTCGCCTTCGAGGCTCCTGAGGGGCAGAGGCTCGATGACCCACAGAATAAAGAAGCTGTTGACCAGGTCATTAACGGCATCCGCGACAATGTCGGCCAAATCGCCGACGATTTGCAACTTCACAACCCGGTAGACCTCAATCCGAAGATGCAGGCGATGGTCAAGGAACAGGGCATGGCCGCCGGCCTGCCCAAGGATGTTGCCGAGGCCGATGCCAATGCCATGCGTACCGTGTCCGATGACGGTCGCTACGGTATTTCCACCTTCGTTTTCGATGCCAAGATGCCGCAGGACATCGAGCCGGAGAATATGCAGGCGCTTCTCGACGCGATGCAGGCCGGTCGTGACGCAGGTATCAAGGTCGAGGCCTCTGGCCCCGGCATGCAGCCCGCGATTGAGGTAGCTCCGACCTCGGAGATTATCGGTGTGACCGTGGCGTTTATCGTGCTGGTTGTCACCTTCGGCTCTCTGGTGGCTTCGTTCTTGCCTATTGTGACGGCGGTAGTGGGCATCATCATCGGTGTCTTTGGTGTGACATTGATGACCGCATTCACTGACGTCAACTCGATTACCCCGGTGCTTGCCGTCATGTTCGGCCTGGCTGTCGGTATTGACTACGCACTGTTCATCCTCTCTCGCTACAGGGCAGAAAGAGCCCGAGGGATGACCAACGAAGACGCCATCGGCATGGCTACCGGTACGGCGGGCTCCGCTGTGGTTTTCGCTGGCCTCACTGTGATCGTTGCGTTGGCAGCGCTGACGGTTGCCAAGGTGCCGTTCATGTCCCTGATGGGTATTTCGGCGGCAATCACGGTGGCCTTCACAGTGCTGGTCTCTCTGACCCTGCTGCCGGCAGTTATGTCTCTGCTGGGCGACAAGGTCTTCGCTGGTCGCGTGTCCGGTGTTGCCGGCAACCCCTCGCGTAATGCGCGCAAGGGACGCCGCTCTTCCTTCTTCGGCGAGATGACGATGGGGCGCCGTTGGGTCACCTTCGTGCACAAGGCCCCAGGGTTGTTCCTGGTCGGCTGTATCGTCTTGCTGTTGGCGTTGGCCTACCCGGCCATGCACTTGAAGCTGGCGCTGCCGTCGGACTCTACTGCGGCGAAGGACAGCACGAACCGCAAGGCCATCACCATGATTGAAGAGGGCTTCGGCGCGGGACGTAATTCACAGCTCATCATTATTGCCAAGTCGGATGATGTGAAGCCCGACGCACCGGTGCTCAAACCACTTATCGAGTCCCTGAAACAGACCAACCCGGAACTCTCTGACATCGAGGCCGCCCGTAAGGCTTCCTATAGCTACGCTGTCGACCAGTTCAAATCCAATGTCGGTGTCGAGCACATCCAGATGATTGGCATGAATCATGACGGCACTGCGGTCAAGATGATTATGACCCCGAAGTCGGGTCCGCTCGATCCTGCGACCAAGCAGCTGATGAACGCGGTGCGCGATCAGCAGAAGCAGATTGAGCAAACCACCGGCCTATTCACCGGTGTCACTGGCCTGGTTCCTATCGAAATTGACATCACCGACCGTCTCCAGGGCGCAATGCCGCTCTACTTGGGCGTTGTCGTGGGGCTGGCAGTGATTCTGCTACTGATGATTTTCCGCTCCCTGATGGTGCCGGTGACTGCCGGTGTGGGCTTCTTGCTCTCTGTCGCAGCCGCATTCGGTGTCACGGTGGCATTTTTCCAGGATGGCCTCTGGGGTGTGATTAGCACTCCGGGTCCGCTGGTCAGCTTTGTGCCAATCTTCCTCATTGGTGTGACGTTCGGTTTGGCCATGGACTATCAGGTCTTCCTGGTTTCCCGCATGCGCGAGCATTACACCCACAACAAGGGTGAATCCTCGCCAGAATCGAAGTACAACGCGGTCGAAGAATCGGTCGTTGAAGGCTTTACTCTTGGCGCTCGTGTGGTCACGGCCGCTGCGATTATTATGATCTCCGTCTTCGCGGCGTTCGCCGGGCAACCCCTGGCGATCATCAAGGTATTCGGTTTCGCGCTGGGTGCCGCAGTGCTTTTCGACGCCTTCGTTATCCGCATGACCTTCATCCCGGCAGCCATGTTCCTGCTTGGCCGCGCTACTTGGTACATGCCGAAGTGGCTGGACAAGGTGTTGCCTTCTGTGGATGTCGAAGGCTCTGCCCTGGAAGAGGTTTCCGAGGAACTGGTGGAGAAGGGCCGCCGCGAGCGTATGGCTCGCGGTGAGTCCCTGTTGCCCGAAAGCGAAGGCGCTGGGCGTGGCTTTGGCGGGGCTGACGCTGACGAGGACGAAGCAGACAGTGCCGATGGTGAAGTCGGTGCTGGTGCAGAGGGCGCGGCGGGCGCAGCTGGTGGTACTGCTGTGGCTGTCGCGACCAAGAAGCGTAACCGCTGGATTCCGAAGCGGAAGAAGGCAAAGCTGAAGGAGCTCGAACCCGCTGACCAGGCTGAGCAGGCCGAACGCTCTGAGCAGGCCGAACTGTCCGCTCCGACGGCGCCAGCTGAGCCAGAGCAGCCGGAGCAGCCGGAGCCGACCGAACAGCTCATGCAGCCCGCGCCAGCTGAACCAACCGACGCCCAGCCGAACCCGGAAAATACCAAGGACGTCGAGGTCCGCCCGTACTACAGCCCGGCTCGTAAGCGGAAGAAGATCACGGTTGCGGAACTGATGAAGCGCGAAGGACTCGAAGAGGAAGCGCCACGTCGTAGCCGCGCCGTGTGGGACCCGGAAAACGCTGCCCAGCCCGAGGAAAACGACAGCGCTGAGTAACGTGCGAATAGCACCCAGGTAACCTCAAGGCATTAGCACTGGACCACAACCAAGGAGCTTCATGTCGCAGTCGAGGACGACGGGCTTTGACGTCGTAAAGCAAATCGAAGGCGCGCGCGGACGTGCTGGCACCATCCACACCCCGCATGGCGATATTGCTACGCCGGCGTTCATTCCGGTCGGCACGAAGGCGACCGTGAAGACGCTCACGCCAGAGCAGGTGCGGTCCACGGGCGCGCAGGCGATGCTGTCGAACGCATACCACCTGTACCTGCAGCCCGGCGAGGAGATCGTCGACCAGGCCGGCGGGTTGGCAAAGTTCTCCAACTGGAACGGCCCGACATACACCGACTCCGGCGGATTCCAGGTGCTCAGCCTCGGCGCGGGCTTTAAAAAGACCCTCGCGATGGACGTCACCGGCATGCAGAAAGACGACATCGTCGCCGAGGGCAAAGAGCGCAACGCGTTCGTCGACGAGGACGGCGTGACTTTCCGCTCGCACATCGATGGCTCCGAGCACCGCTTCACGCCGGAGGTGTCCATGCGTATCCAGCACGCGCTGGGCGCCGACATCATGATGGCGTTCGACGAGCTCACCACGCTGATGAACACCCGCGGCTACCAGGAGGCATCCGTCGAGCGCACGCACCGCTGGGCGCGCCGTTGCCTGGAGGCTCACAACGAGCTGACGATTTCGCGCGGTCAGGTCGATGCGCATGTTCATTCGCTTGACGACGACCAGTTGCCCATCCAGCAGTTATTCGGTGTCGTGCAGGGTGCGCAGTACGAAGACCTGCGCCGCAAGGCCGCCCGCGGGCTGGTGGAGCTCTCCCGCGAGTTCGAGGATGCCGGCCAGCTCGGCTTCCACGGCTATGGCATTGGTGGGGCGATTGAGAAGCAGAACCTGGGCCTGATCTGCGGTTGGGTCAACGACGAGCTTCCCGACGACCGCGCCCGCCACCTGCTGGGGATTTCCGAGCCGGACGATATTTTCGCCGCTGTCGAGGCCGGTGCCGACACCTTTGACTGCGTGGCTCCGACCAGGCTTGCCCGCCGTGGTGGTGTGTACACGCTCGATGGCCGGATGACCTTGACGAATGCCCGCTTCAAGAACGACTTCCGCCCCGTGGATGCGGAGGTGCCCTCCTACACTTCGCTGAATTATTCCCGGGCCTACCTGCATCATCTGTTGAAGGCCAAGGAGTACCTGGCTGGCACGCTGTGCACGATTCACAACCTGTTTTTCATGGTGCAGCTGGTGGAGAACATTCGCGCTGCGATCCTGGAGGACCGGTTCTTCGAGTATCGCGATGAGTTTATGGGCCGCTACTACGCCAACGGTGGCCGTGCGGTGGGGAATTAGGGGCCGGCTGGGCTGGGGCTAGGCTTCTGCCTTTTCGCACTTCACGACAGCCATGTCACCTCGTGCCATCTGTGGAGGTGGCATGAGGTGACACCCGTGGCGTGAAGTGGCAGGGAACACCCGAATCAGTCCAGTGGCGTGAAGTGACGGCTGGGCGGGCCCGGGAGGAAGCTCAAAACTAGACCTAGCTCTACTGCGCGAAGCAGTCTCAACCGGCATCATGGAGGACATGATCACGGTTGAACGACTCAGCAAGAAGTACGGTTCGAAATTAGCCGTCGATGACCTGTCCTTCACCGTTCCCGACGGTGTAGTGACAGGTTTTCTCGGCCCAAATGGCTCCGGCAAGTCCACCACCATGCGCTGCATGCTGGGCCTCGATACCCCGACCACGGGCCAGGCCTTGTTCACCGGGACGGATTCCCAGGGCAACACCTACAGCAACCAGCCCTTTTCCACGCTGAAGAATAAGCCCAGCATCGCCGGCGCAATTCTGGATGCCGGTTGGCACAACAAAGCTCGTTCGGGCCGCTCTCATCTGCGGGCCCTCGCCCGCGGCGCTGGCATCCCCGACACCCGCGTGGAGGAGTGCCTCGAGCAGGTCGGCATGACTGAAGCCGCGAAGGACAAGGTCGGCGGCTATTCGCTGGGCATGAAGCAGCGTCTGGGAGTGGCGGCGGCTCTGCTCGGCAAGCCGCAGCATCTGATCTTGGATGAGCCGGTCAACGGCCTCGATCCCGAAGGCGTCTCGTGGATGCGCCACACCATCAAGGCGCTGGCCGCACAGGGCTGCGCAGTCCTCGTGTCGTCGCACCTCCTTTCCGAGATGCAGCTCACCGCCGACCGCATCGTCGTCATCGGCCGCGGCCGCATGATCGGCGAGTACAGCATGGACGAATTCCTCTCCGACGGCACGGTCATCGAAGTTGAGGTCGACGATCCGGCACGGCTGCTGCAGGCGTTGGGGCCGGTGGCGCGTGGGGTTGACGTCGATAAGCAATTGCGCATTCCGCTTTACGACGGCATCAGCGAGCAGCAACTCCGCCGCGACATTGCGGCTGCTGCCTTGCGTGAGGGGCTATTGGTGACGCGGTTGCACACGAAGCGCGACAACCTGGAGGAAAAGTTCCTGGCTGCGACCCAGGAATCGCAGGAATACCGCGCGCAGGCGATTGGGCAGTAGGGGAGTGACTGAGATGAGTTTTGGAAACGCTTTGCGGTCGGAGTGGACGAAGCTAGCCAGCCTGCGTGGCACGTGGGTGTATGTGGTGTTGTTGGTGGGCTCGATAGCTGGGCCGATGGCGGCTTTCAGCATGGCGGCGGACGCTGGTGCAACCGCTGATTGGGAATTGCTGCTGTTGGGGACCGTGATCTTCAACATGATCGTGATTGCCTTTGGTGGCTCCACCCTGGCGGGTGAGTACAACGATCAGATGAATGCGCATGCGTTCTTGACGCAGGACCGAAGGAGCCTGTGGCTTTCGGCACGGATGACGCTGACCCTTGTGCTGATTGCTGTCTGTTGGGTCATTGGTGTGGCGCTTGCTTGGCTATCGGTGACGGTTTCCCCGCGCGTGGAGTTCAAGGGCGGCGACGCTGCCACGGACATGCTCGCCGGAGTGCTTGGCTTTGTAGTGTTTGGACTAATCGCGATGTCGCTGGGAGTGCTGACGCGCTCGCGCGTGGCCGCTGTCGCTATTCCGCTGGTGTGGATTCTGGTGGTGGAAAGCATGCTGGAGTTCGCGGCGCTGGCGTATGCGATTTTCCGGCCACTGTGGCTGGTCACGCCGGGTGCACGCATTCAGCAGTTGTCGACGCAATTGGGCGGTCTGATGGCAAATCCGGAGAATCCACGCATCGGGTTTGAGGCCGGCATGACGCAGCCGATGTGGTTCAACATCGTGGTGCTGGTGGCCTGGATTGTTGTGGCTGTTGGCGTTGCTCATTGGGTCAATGCCAAACGGGATGTGAAGTAAAAGCAAAAAGTGCCGCGACTACTCGCTTCTCAGGCGAGGTCGCGGCACTTTTTTCGTCGTTAAGCGGGAACGCGCGTGTCGTAGTAGCCTTCGCGGCGCTTGACCCACGCGATGACGGCGTAGGTGACTGGCATGACTACAATCTCGACGGCGGTCTTCCAGATGAAGCCGACGATGACGTAGTTGACGAAGGTACCCCAGGTATCGATGCCGATAGCGGTGGCGGCGATGGAGCAGAAGATGAGCGTATCGACGAACTCGCCAACCACAGTCGAGCCCATCAGTCGCGCCCAGAGAGCCTTTTCACCAGTGCGCTTCTTAATGGCGTTGAGCGACCAGGCGTTGAGCAGCTGACCGACGACATAACCGGCCAGACCTGCGAGAACAAGCTGCGGGACGGTGCCCAGCACAGTGGCGAAGGCTTCCTGATTCTCGTACCACGGTGCCGCCGGGAGCTTGATGGCGGCAAAGAAGCAGAGCATTGCGCCGGCGAGGATGGCGAAACCGGTCCACACGGTGCGGCGGGTGGCTTTGTAGCCATAGCACTCGGAAAGCACGTCGCCGATGACGTAGCTCAAGGGGAAGAGGAAGAAGGCACCGTCGGTGGCCAGGCCGAAGATTTCCACGCCCTTGGTGGCGGTGATGTTGGAGACAATCAGCACGCCAATGAAAATGGCCGTGAACATCGGGTACAGCGATTTCGGTACCGGGATGTGGCGTGGCGTGGTTGCTGTGGATTCGGACTTAGTTGCGTTCTCGGGCGCGTGCGAGGTGCTCACAGCGGCAGTCTCGGCGTTGCCCGGCCCAGACTTGGGCAGGTTTTCGTTATTTGTCACGGGAGGGAATGTTACCTGCCGCTCAGGGCTCCAAGCGAGTGCCGATGAAGTCTTCGAGGCCGACTCTGCCTCTCATCCTCTAACTCCTGTGGGTTTGAGTCCGCAGGAGTTAGAGGATGAGCGGGTTTAATTATTTGTTTTCTTAGCTCCACGCTTACTGCGCATTCCGTTAACAATAAATGTAAAACAGCTTACAATCAGGCTGGCAAGAGCGATTAAGCAGTAGAGCAGCGCGCGATCTGTCTTTGCCGTAATAGCTGCTGTACTCATAACGGCAGTCTGGTTAGCTAGTTTGCTCAATGTGTACATCCCATTTGCGATGCCCAGGAGACAGAGGAGGCTCACGACTAGTCCGATAATGGAAATCGATGCTAGCCAATTTACGCGCAAACGTGATGACATTGTTCTCCTCTAAAAGATCCGCTTACAAAAAGTCACGCATACATTAACCCTTGATTTTATTGAGAGGTCATGAATGCCTTTCGAGTAATAGATGAATTTCCTCCAAGATGATTTGAATTATTCAACCGGAGATCTTTCCCCAAGATTTCAACTATCATCTTGGGGTCTCGCTAACATATTCCTGTGACCAGTTCCCAACGGTTGACTAATTCCACTTTACCCACCGGCCGCTACGCCCCTTCGCCGACCGGTCGGCTGCACCTGGGAAACCTGCGCACCGCGGTTCTCGCCTGGGCGCACGCCCGCGCGCAGGGCGGTCGCTTCATCGTGCGTATCGAAGATATCGACCGCCAGCGCTCCCGCCCCGAGTATGAGGCGCAGCAGCTCGCCGATCTCGAGGCCATCGGCATAGACTGGGATGGCGCCCCGGTCCGCCAGTCAGAACGCTCTGACCTGTATGAATCCGCGCTCGCCGACCTCACGCAACGCGGCCTGACTTATCCCTGCTTCTGCACGCGCCGTGAAATCCTCGCCGCCTCCTCCGCGCCGCATGGCGTGCCAGGGCAGTATCCCGGCACGTGCCGTTCGCTTGACGACGAGCACCTCTCCGCGAAAAAGGCCGAATTTGCGGCGGCGGGGAGAAGGCCGTCGATACGCCTGAAATCGCAGGTGAGTGAGGGGGCCGCGACCGATGAGCTGTATGGCGAGATGGCCGCTCCGATCGATGACTTTGTCCTCCAGCGTGCCGATGGCATGTGGGCCTACAACCTGGCGGTCGTCGTCGATGATGCCGAGCAGGGTGTCACCGAGGTTGTGCGTGGCGATGACCTGATGTCCTCGGCCCCGCGGCAGGCGTACTTAGCCGGATTGCTCGGTCACACCGCACCTTCGTTCGTGCACGTTCCGCTGGTGGTGAACTCTGAAGGGCGGCGACTGTCCAAGCGCGATGGCGACGTGACTCTCGGCGAGGTGTCGGTGGATGCAGCGCAGCGGTGGATTCTGGATTCGCTGAGCGGTGGCGGTGATGCTAGCGATGGCGGCGGGAGCGTAGAGCTCGACTCCATCGCTGACCTCCCGGAAGCCCTGCGTGCGGGTCTGGAAATTCCTCGCGAACAGGTGATTTTCTAGGGGCTGCCGAGAACTACGGCTAGTACATACGTTAGGGGCAAGAGTGCGAATGCAACTAGTGCCGCCACGATTGTCAAACCGTTTGACCGGGCTTTCAGCGCTGTTAGGAAGCTGATTAGGCCGAATCCGAAGACTCCGACGGCGAGGGGGATTGTCCAGGCATCGGAGAGCGCAGTGCTGACGAAAAACAGTCCAATGTAGCAGGTCAAGGCTAAGAGAAGTGCAGCAACTGCAAAATTGCGGGAGCGGTTCATGATATGGGTCTTAGGATTCCGCTAGAGGATCTTTGCCACCTAATTTCATTTCGAAGCGTTTGTAATCCTCGAGGGATGCGAAGTGGCGAGAATAGATGTCGATGTCTGTATCGACGCGACCGTAAAGAGCGGGGGCGACATCGACGATGTGGCGCAACGTGACAGATCCTCCCGAGTGGGAAGGATCTTCTGGGGCTAATTCATTTTCGTGGGCTAATGCTTCGACCTGCGCGTATGCGGCGCTATCAGAATCGGCAAAGACAATGTATAAGTCCTCACGGAAGAAGCTCTCATTCGCCGAGGTTGAATCTCTTTGCTTTGTTAACTCAAAAACTGCAATTCCGATGTATGGTTCCATCTATTTTTCCGTTCTTCGATTGCCGCCTAGTTCAGTACGAATTTGAGGCTTTCTTACTGGACGCCACGTTTACTCGAATTGATAAACATTGGATTGTTGCTGAAACCTGCGCTTACCCTATCACTGCCGATACCCTCGGGACATGCCTACTCTTCTAGTCGTCCACCATTCCCCGACCCCGCTCCTGCAGGAGGTCTTAAGTCACGCGCTCGAGGGCGCCAACGATCCCGCGCTAGAGGGCGTGGATGTCAAGGTTGTCGAGGCTCTCGACGCCACCATCGATGACCTGACCAGCGCCGACGCTATCCTGCTCGGCACCTCCGCCAACTTTGGATACATCTCCGGCGCGCTCAAGCACTTCTTCGACACCACCTTCCGGGAGGCGCAGGAAGTTACCAAGGGGCTGCCATTTTCCTACTGGATCCGCGGCGGCTTCGACACCACCGGGGCGGAAAACGCCATGAAAACCATCACGACCGGCTACAAGTGGGAGCTTGCGGCCGAGCCCGTCGTGTTTGTCGGTTCGCTTGACGACGACATCTCCGACCGCCTGGTAAATCTCGGTGGCACCATGGCTGCCCAAATTTTGGGCTGATTGAAGATTTAGTGTCGAGGCCGTGAAATAATGGCCGGGTGAATGATTCAGGGGCACAAGGGTCGCAAGTGACGTCGTCAAGCGAGAAAAACCGCAAGCCCATGATGAGTCTGCTGGGGCCTGCTTTTGTGGCGGCGATTGCCTACGTGGACCCCGGAAATGTGGCTGCGAACCTGTCCGCGGGCGCGAGCTATGGGTATCTGCTGCTGTGGGTGTTGGTGGTGTCCAACCTCATGGCGATGGTTGTGCAGTACCTGTCGGCGAAGTACGGCCTGGTGACGGGGCGGTCGCTGACCGAAGGTGTCGCCGACCGCTTCGGTTCGAACCGGCCGGGGCGGCTGGCGTACTGGGTGCAGGCCGAGATTGTGGCGGCAGCGACGGATGTGGCGGAAATTATTGGTGGCGCCACGGCGCTGTACCTGCTCTTTGGGACGCCGATGCTGCTTGGCGGTGTCATTGTTGGCGTGGTCTCGCTGGGGCTGTTGTTGCTTCAGGGTGGGCGTTCGCAACGCACTTTTGAGGGCGTGATTGTGACGTTCCTGCTGGTCATTACGGTGGGGTTCCTGGCCGGGCTGTTTGTCACGGGCCTGAGTCTCGGGGAGATGGCCAGCGGAATTCTGCCACGCTTCCAAGGCGCGCACACCGTGGTGCTGGCGGCATCCATGCTGGGTGCGACCGTGATGCCGCATGCGGTCTACCTGCACTCCGGGCTGGTGCGCGACCGCGAGTACAAGGTGGAAGATGACTCCTCGCTGCGCCAGCACCTACGGGCCACGCGTATCGATGTCTTCGGTGCCCTCGTGCTGGCTGGGTCGGTGAATATCGGCATGCTGTGTCTCGCGGCCGAAGCACTTCCGGGAGTGGAGGGGACTGACTCCATCGAAGGCGCTCACGCTGCCGTGACCAGCGTGCTTGGCCCCGTGGTGGGCGTGCTCTTCGGCGTTGGGTTGTTGGCCTCCGGGCTGGCGTCGTCCTCTGTCGGTTGCTACGCCGGTGACCTGATTATGCGCGACCTGCTGAAGGTGCACGTGCCGTTGCTGGTGCGCCGAATAGTCACCATCATTCCGGCGCTGCTCATTATCGCCAGCGGCGTGGAGCCGACGTGGGCGCTGGTGCTCAGTCAGGTGGTGCTGTCGATTGGCATCCCGTTTGCGCTGGTCCCGCTGGTGCGCATGACCTCCTCGCGTGCCGAGATGGGCATCTGGGCCAACACCCCACTACTGCGCCGGGTCGCGTGGGTTATCTGCGGGCTCATCATCGCGCTCAACGTGGCGCTGGTGGTCCTGGTGCTGACGGGGAAGGGGTAGCTTCCGGGAGGGGGAGGTGGGGGCCTCGTCGTAAAGCGTGCGGGAGATGGTAGACAAAGCTGTCTAGTTGGTGTTAGGGTGGGCGACACGATCACAAGATATCGACGAGAAATGGCCTTTGACAGCGTCGATAGGCAACCGCCCGATTCGCGGACCCGGTGCCCCAAAGGAAGATCAGCCCCACAGACCTCCTGCGGGGAAGAGCGAATAGGAGCGCCAAATGCACACCACAATAAGCGACGTCCACATCATCCACCTGAGCCGTCACACTGCTGACCTCCTCGTCGACGGCCGACCCGTCGCCATTCGGCTGCAAGAAGCCGACATCGACCCCCACTCCCGGAATCTCGTCCAACTACCCGTCGACCCCGCCTTCTACGCCACCCTCCGCGGCCAACAACGCGCCGACTACCTCAGCGCCCACGTCCGCGACGGCGTACGCTACGGCCGCATCCTCTGGCACGAGCTTGACGACGGTCGCCACTTCCTCACCATCCCCACCATCGGCGGCTACCACGTGCACCAGGTCTTTGAGGTCCGCCGCAGCCGCGAAGGAGTGTGGAGCCGGCACTGAGCTGCTGGTTTCGTGCGCGTGCCTGGCGTGATGAGCGCGGCGCGGATGCGCGCGGGAACCTCTCCGCCTAGCCTTGGGCTATGCAGGTACGAGACTCCGCAACACCCCCGTTCTGGCCCACCGAAGGCGAAGGCGACTTCTACACCGACGCCGCCGCAGCCGTCGACCGGCTCACCGAAATCCACCGGGCAGGGATGGCCTACCTAGTCGAGCAGTACACCGCCGCCACCGAAGGAAATTCCGGGAGTGGGCCGGTGCGCGCCTACTACCCCGAACTACGCTTCACCGTCCCGGCCGGCAGCGCCGTCGAGGATGTCGACCCCTCCCTGTCACACGGCTTCGTCGACCGTCCGGGAGTGTATGCCACCACCATCACCCGCCCGGTGATGTTCCGCACCTACCTCATCGAGCAAATTACCGACCTGCTCGCCAACCACGGCGGCGAAGTCGAGGTGCGCGTCTCCGACCAGCCCATCCCACTCCGGATGTGCCGCGGATTCGACGCGGCCGCCGAGGAAGCGGCGGGGAGGGAAGGGGCGTCGGCAAGCATGCTGGCGGCAGTGGAGAAGACGTTTACCCCCATCGACTCCGCCAGCATCGACGACACCATCGCCGACGGCGAAGCCGACTACCTGGGCCTGCTCATCAAGCCTTTGAGCCTCTTTACCGCCCAGCGCATCGACCTCGCCCTCCAGCGCCTCGAGCACTACACCGGGTCGCACGCCGCAAACATCCAGCGCTTCGTGCTATTTACCAACTACCAGCTGCACACCGACGTGTTCCTCGAATACGCCGCCACCCTCACTCCCGGAAATCCGCACGGGTACACGGCGCTGGCGTGCCCGGGTGGGCAGCGCTACGACATCGGCGCCATCCCCACTCCCGGAATTTGCCGTCAGCACGCGCACGCCTCGCAGATGCCGGCGTACCACCTGCTTCGCGACGACAAATGCGGCATCACCATCATCGACATCGGCGTCGGCCCCTCCAACGCCAAGACCATCACCGACTGTCTCGCCGTCACGCGTCCGCACTGCTGGATGATGGTCGGACACTGCGCCGGCCTCGACGGCCGCATGCGCATCGGCGACATGATTCTCGCCAACGGCTACGACCGCGCCGACGGAGTCCTCGACAACTACGTGCCCCTGGAAAAGCCCATCCCGCCGATTGCGGAAATTCAGCTCGCCGTCACCAATGCACTCGCCCGCGTCTCCGGACTCACCGGCGATGAGCTGAAAAAGCGCCTGCGCACCGGCACCGTACTGTCGACCTCCGACCGCAACTGGGAGTGGCGCTCCCAGGCCGACCTCTACCGGGAGCTGCAGAAATCCACCGCCATCGGCGTCGAAATGGAATCCGCCACCATCGCCGCCAACGGCTACCGCTTCCGCGTGCCCTACGGCGCGCTGCTCAGCGTCTCCGACATGCCGCTGCACGACAAACCCAAACTCCCGAAATCTGCCCGCGAGTTCTACCAATCCTCCAAGGAAGAGCACCTCATGGCCGCCGTGCGCGCGTGCGAGGACATGGCCGCGGCTCCCGACACCCTCCACTCCCGGAAGTTACGTCGGCCGGTGGGAGAGGTCGCGTTCCGGTAGGGCACTTTCGGGAGTGCGTCGTCAAGCCCGTTTGTGCAGATTGTGCATGCTTTACGATGGCTGTGGACAACGCCAAAAAGCGATTGAAGCCGCCCACTCCCGGAAACTAGCCTTAGCCCCATGACGACATTGGGACTGCTCAGCGCGCTGGCGACACGGGGTATTGACGTGCTCGCCGACCTGCGCGCCGCACTCCCGGAAAAATCCACCGGGCACCGGGAGTTGGCAGCCAGCATCGGCTTCGACCCCTTCCGCCTCAAGCGCCTGCTGCGCTGTGCCGAGCGGCTGTTCGGCACGGTCGAGGGCGATATGGATGTCGAATCCCGCGACAAAGCCGTCGCGATCGCCCGGGAGCTGAAGCTGTCGCTGGACACGGTCATGCAGATCGACAAGCGCTCCGGGCAACTCAACAACGTCGAAATCCGGGAGTACTACCGCCTGGACTTCACCCGCGCCGCCGCAGCATACGACTTCGAGGGCCTCGACACCTACATGCGCACCAAGGTCAAGGAGCTCAACCGCACCGACGAGCCGCCGCAGCACCTGCGCGCCCACGTCTCCCGGAATCCGGACATCCGCGGGATGAAGCATCTGCAGGTCACCGGTCCGGCGAACATGATTGACGACCTGGTCGCGCCGCTGACCGTGCGCGCAGCTGAAATCGCCAAAGCGCACGAGGATTACACCCGGGATCGGTGTGTCGGTCAGGCGCTGGCAGAACGCTTGGCACACGGGGCGGAGGGGCCGCTTGACGACGTCGACAAGCTCCGTTACCAGCCCGCGCTCATCGTAACCGCGCAAGACATCGTGGAGTACAGCCCGCGGTTTGCGGCGACCTCCAACGGCTCCGTCCTCACTCCCGGACAATTCGTCGAGGCATTGCTCGCGGACACCGGCTGGGTGCTGGTCTACGACGAGCACAACACGCCGACCGACCTACTCCCGATACACAACCCGCGCCTGGCGACGGAGGAACAGCGCATCGCGATGATCCTCGACAACCCCATCTGCGCGTGGCCCGGGTGCCCGCGCCCCGCCCACGCTGGGCAGGCCCATCACCTGGTCGCCAGGAAAAACGGCGGCGCCACGACTATGGAAAACATGGTCATGACCTGCAAAGAACACAACGCCGCCAACGATGACGACAGGCAAGGCCTCAACGGGCACCTCGAGCGTGACGACGGCTCCGGCGCGGTCTACCGCCACCCGCCGTCTCTGCACGCGCCGCCCGAATTCAACCTTGCCTTCCCGACAGCTCTCGCGGGGCGGGCCTACTCGGGCTACCGTCAGCGCGAATAGCTTTACAGATATACCCATAGGGGGTATATATTGGGGTATGGCTAATCAAACTTTTACTGTTACTGGCATGACATGCGGACACTGCGAGGCATCGGTGCGGGAGGAAGTCTCTGAACTCCCGGGAATCACTGATGTCCAGGTTGACCGCTCCCGGAATTTCCTTTCCGTGACCTCGGATGCAGACATTGACACCGCTGCCGTAATCGCAGCAGTGGATGAAGCTGGCTACAAGGCGGTCGCAAACTAAACCCCCAAGGAGGAAAGCGGATGTCTGAGCAGCAACTTCTCACCCTTGATATCCCCGTCGGCGGGATGACGTGTGCGTCGTGCGCAAACCGTATCCAACGCAAGCTGAACAAACTTGATGGCGTTAACGCGAGCGTGAACTATGCGACCGAGAAGGCGCATGTGGAGGCGCCGGCGGACATCAACCCGCAGCAACTGATCGACACAATCGTGGCAGCGGGGTACACCGCTGAGCTTCCGCAGGAGGAGCCCGAACAGGAACCGGGTGCTGCTCCCGAAGGGAAAGACCGGGAGCTGGAAGACCTGCGCAACCGAGTCATCGGCGCTGTCATCCTCACTGCTCCCGTCATCGCAATGTCGATGATTCCTGCCCTCCAGTTCACTAATTGGCAGTGGCTGTGTCTCACGCTCTCGGCGCCGGTCTTTGTGTGGGCCGGCTGGCCGTTCCACCGCGCGACACTGAAGAATCTGCGTCATGGCGAGGTCACCATGGACACGCTAATCACTATGGGGACGACCGCTTCGTTCCTCTGGAGTGTGTGGGCGTTGTTCTTCGGGCGTGCCGGGCTGCCGGGGCTCAAGCACGAGTTCCACTTCACGGTCACTCCTGGTGATGCCGATATGAACATCTACCTCGAGGCGATGGCCGGCATCATCATGTTTGTGCTGATTGGTCGTTACTTCGAGAAGCGCTCCAAGCGCAACGCCGGTCAGGCACTCCGGGAGTTGATGAAGCTTGGCGCCAAGGATGTCTCCGTTCTCGAAAGTTCGGGAGTGGAGAAGCGGCTGCCCGTGGAACAGCTCCGTCCGGGAGTGGTGTTCGTCGTTAGGCCTGGTGAGAAGATCGCGACGGACGGCGTTGTCGTGGAGGGCGCGTCGGCGGTGGATGCGTCGATGCTGACCGGCGAACCGATGCCTGTCGAGGTCGGCCCTGGCGATGAGGTGACGGGAGCGACAATCAATACGTCAGGGCGGCTGCTCGTGCGGGCGACGCGCGTGGGCTCGGAGACGCAGTTGGCGCAGATGGCGGCGATGGTCGAGGCGGCGCAGACGGGTAAGGCGCCGGTGCAGCGGCTGGCGGATCGGGTTTCGGGAGTGTTCGTGCCCGCCGTCATCGCGATCGCCGCGGTCACGCTGGGCGCGTGGTTGTTTACGGGGCACGGCGCGAGTGAGGCGGTCACGGCTGCGGTCGCCGTGCTCATCATCGCGTGCCCGTGTGCGCTTGGCTTAGCGACGCCCACAGCGCTCCTGGTCGGCACGAGTGAAGGCGCCAAGGCTGGTGTGCTGCTGCGTGGCCCGGAGGTGCTGGAGTCGGCGCGGAAGGTCGCCACGGTTGTGCTGGATAAGACCGGCACGGTGACTACGGGTGTGATGGAGTTGACGGAGGTCCCTCCCACTCCCGAAAATCTGCTGCCGCTTGCCGCTTCGGTGGAGGCGGCGTCGCACCACCCGATTGCGCAGGCTATTGTGCGTGCGGCGGATCCGGATTCTCTACTCCCGGTTTCGGATTTCCGGGATATTCCGGGAGTGGGGGTTGAAGGCACCGTGGATGGCCACCGCATCGAGGTCGGCCGCTCCGGGGAAAATTCCGGGAGTGGGGGGACGGTGGTTGCGGTGCGCCGCGACGGCGAGCTCCTGGGCACGTTGGAGGTGTCGGATTCGGTGAAGCCGACGTCGGCGGCTGCGGTCGCGAAATTCCGGGAGTGGGGGGTGCGGCCGATTCTGCTGACCGGCGACGCCGCCGGCCCGGCGTTTCGGGTCGCAGATGAGGTCGGTATTGCTCGCGAGGATGTGATTTCGGGAGTGATGCCGGAGGATAAGGTCGCGACGATTGAGAAGTTGCAGGCTGGCGGCGCGTGTGTGGCGATGGTCGGCGATGGCATCAATGATGCTGCGGCTCTTGCGCAGGCGGATTTGGGCATGGCGATGGGCACGGGCACCGATGTGGCGATGGAGGCTGCGGATATCACGCTGGTGCGTGGTGATCTGTTGGCGGCTGCGGATGCGCTGCGGTTGTCACGCCGGACGCTCCGCACGATTCGTTCGAATCTTTTTTGGGCGTTTTTCTACAACGTTTTGGCAATTCCTGTCGCCGCGCTGGGGTTGTTGAATCCGATGTTGGCTGGCGCTGCGATGGCGTTTTCGTCGGTTTTTGTGGTCGGCAACAGTCTGCGTCTGCGCGGTTTTTCTCCGAGTCAACCAGCTATTCAAAAAGGAGTAACTCATGAGTGAGTCTTGTTGTTCGTCGCAATCGCATTCGCTTGACGACGATTCTTGCTGCCATGACACCACTGATCCCGGTTATCTCGTGGAGAAGCGGCGTTATGAATCCCGTATCCGTCGCATTGAGGGGCAGGTTCGTGGCATTGGTCGGATGATTGAGAACGAAGAGTACTGTATCGATGTTTTGACCCAGATTTCGGCGGTGAATTCGGCGTTGAAGTCGTTGGCGTTAACTCTTCTGGATGCTCACCTCCATCACTGTGTGGTGCATGCGGCTGAGGGCGGCCCGGAGGAGTTGGACGCCAAGCTGGAGGAGGCCTCGGCGGCGATTGCTCGGCTGGCTAAGTAACTCCCGGAAAAATTCCGGGAGTGGGGGCGAAACAGCAGTCGGCAGCCGGCAGCCGGCAACCGGCAACCGGAGTTGGTTGCTGTTGGTGGCACCGGTTGCGCGGAAGTGTCGCTTAAATGCCTCGTTTTCCCAGGTAGGGGGCGCGTTTTGGGAAAATGAGGTTTGTTGGGTAGTCTTTAACGACGTTGGAGGATTCGACTAGCGGCCTATGTCACACGCCTGGAACGCGTGCGGGAGTCACATCCCTCGTGGGTTCAAATCCCACATCCTCCGCAGAGTGAAAACCCCCGGTTTACGCCGGGGGTTTTCTTGTATTTATGCAGGTGAGTGGATTTGCAGTATATGCCGGGGGCTGCGGGGAGGCGGGGAACTGTCATGAATGCTGTCATGAATGCTGTCACGAAACTGGTGACGAATCCGTGGTGGCAGCGCGCTGATTAGTGTGGCAGTTCTTCGCTGAACGGTGCGGCGAGCACTAGCAGTGTGACTTTTTGCGTGGGCCTGTAGTAGGCTGTCTTCACGGATCCCATGTGGCGTCCATCTCGTGAACTCCCCCAGGGCAGGAATGCAGCAAGGGTCAGCGAGCTCTGACGGGTGCGTGGGGTCCCCTTTTTTTATCCCCGGCGTTCTTCTGGCACTTATGGCTAGGTTTCGGGCACTTGTCGGCGGTTTCCTGTGACCTATCGATGTTTTTTCGGCACTTATCCCCGCGATATTGGCCAGGCCATTTCACCTATCGATGAGCTATTCACTTATGGCCACGCTGCAGCGCATCGATAGGTGAATACCTTGGCCACAAGTGGTCGCGTTCGCTGGTCTGGAAGAATACTGTGCATGAGCGATGCAGACGACACGCGAGTGCCACCACAGACAACACGAGAACCGCTAGAAACTCCAGGACCACCAGAAACCCGAGAAACCCCAGCGCCAATGGGCGTGTGGGACTCCTTCCGGTTCGCAGTTTCTTCACCGAAGCGCCTGCGCACCGAGCTGCTGGCCGGTGCTGCGGTGTCGTTCGCGCTAATCCCCGAGGTCATCTCGTTTTCCATCCTGGCGGGCGTGGACCCGGCGGTGGGGCTGTTTAGCTCGGTGATTATGGCCATTGTGATTGCCTTTACGGGTGGCCGCCCGGCCATGATTACTGCTGCCGCTGGTTCGGTTGCGCTCGTCGTCGCGCCGTTGTCGCGGACGTACGGGATGGATTACCTCATTCCAACGGTGCTGCTCGCGGGTGTGTTGCAGATTGCTTTTGCGGCGCTGGGTATCGCTAAGCTGCAGCGTTTCATTCCGCGCGCGGTCATGATTGGCTTTGTTAACGCGCTGGGTATCCTCATTTTCACTGCGCAGCTCGAGCATCTCATCGATGTGCCCTGGTTGGTGTATCCGCTGGTCGCTCTGGGTATTGCGATTATGGTGTTCCTGCCCCGCGTGTTCACCGCGATTCCGGCTCCGCTGGTAACGGTGATCGTCGTCACGCTTGTTGCGGTGTTGGCGAATTGGCGCGTGCCGAACGTGAGCGATATGGGCGAGCTTCCGGAATCCCTCCCGCAGCTGCTGATCCCGAATGTGCCCCTGACCTGGGAGACTCTGCAGCTGATTGCGCCGTATTCGGTGGGCGTGGCGATTGTCGGCATCATGGAATCGCTGATGACGGCGAAGCTCGTGGACGACATCACGGATACGCATTCGGACAAGACCCGCGAGACGTGGGGGCTGGGTGTGGCGAACATCGCGGGCGGTTTCTTCGGCGGTATCGCTGGCTGCGCGATGATTGGTCAGACGATGGTGGGTGTGAAGGAATCGTCGGGACGCACTCGCTTGACGACGCTCTTTTCCGGTGTCTTCCTGCTCATTCTGGTCCTTCTGCTCAGTTCTGCAGTTGGAGTGATTCCGATGGCGGCGCTGGTTGCGGTGATGGTCGTGGTGTCGGTGGACACGGTCGATTGGCGCTCGATTTCCCCGCGGACGTTGCGCCTGATGCCGCGTTCGGAGACGGCGGTGATGCTGGTGACGGTCATCGCCACGCTGGCGACGGATAACCTCGCCATCGGGGTGATTTTGGGTGTGGTCGTGGCGTCGCTGATGTTCGCGCGCCGTGTCGCTCACCTGGTCAGGATTGAAGTGCTTGACGACGACCCCAGCGCCCACTCCCGGACGTACAAGGTGCGGGGTCAGTTGTTCTTCGCCTCCAGTAACGACCTGGTGTACCAATTCGACTACACCGATCCTGCGCAGCGGATTGTCATCGATATGTCTGAGGCTGAGATTTGGGATGCTTCCACGGTGGCGGCGTTAGATTCCGTGCGGGTCAAGTTTGCTGACCGGGGCAAAGAGGTAGAAATTATCGGCTTGGAGGGGCCGAGTAAGCAGCGTCTGGATGCGCTGTCGGGGAAGTTGTAGAAATCCCAATCCGGGGTATGCCTTACACTTGGTTGCAAAGCCGGATGCGGCGCGGGGAAAAAGCTTTCCGTGCCAGTTTTGTCAGGTTTTAACTTATGTCCGATACCTGGGAGGGTGCGTACACCATGGCCGTGGATTCCTTCGATGTTCAGCAGTTGGCGGCACACAAGGATGAGTTTGCGAAGGCATATGAGGAACTGAAGTCCCGCAACCTCGCACTGAATTTGACTCGTGGTAAGCCGTCGTCGGAACAGCTTGATTTCGCAAACGCCCTGCTGGGTCTCCCGGCGCCGGATTACATTTCGGCTTCTGGGGAGGATGTCCGCAATTACGGCAACGCCAAGGGCATTACTGATATCCGCGCTATCTGGGCGGAACTGATGGATCTGCCGGTG
The DNA here is from genome assembly GCF_001838335.1 of Corynebacterium sp. HMSC075F02. NCBI lineage: Bacteria > Bacillati > Actinomycetota > Actinomycetes > Mycobacteriales > Corynebacteriaceae > Corynebacterium > Corynebacterium sp. HMSC075F02. The sequence goes on from NZ_KV836305.1 coordinate 26,799, forward strand.
GAAAACGTCCTGGCGCAGGATGCTTCCAGCCTGAACATCCAGTTTGACCTGATTTCGTGGGCCATGCAGTTCGGCAACGTGGACTCGGAGCGCCCGTGGAACGAGGAGCCGGTGCTGAAGTGGCTGTGCCCGGTTCCGGGGTATGACCGGCACTTTGCTATCACGCAGCACTTCGGCATTGAAATGATTCAGGTGCCGTTGAACGAAGACGGTCCGGATATGGATGTCGTGGAGAAGCTGGTTGCCTCCGACCCGCAGATTAAGGGCATGTGGAATGTCCCGATGTTCTCGAATCCGACGGGTGTGACCTACAGCGCTGAGGTCTGCCGCCGTCTGGTTGAAATGGAGACCGCCGCTCCGGATTTCCGTCTGATGTGGGATAACGCCTACATGGTTCACACGCTGACGGATGAGTTCCCGGAGATTCACAACGTCATTAAGTGGGCGGAAGAGGCCGGTAACCCGAACCGCGTGTGGGCATTCGGCTCGACCTCGAAGATTACCTTCGCAGGCGCTGGTATTGCTTTCTACGCTTCCTCGGACGCCAACTTGGAGGATTACCTCAAGCACGCTGGTATCCGCGGCATTGGCCCGAACAAGGTCAACCAGTTGGCTCACGCCAAGTTCTTCGGTGACGCGGAGGGCGTGCGTGAGCAGATGCGTCGTCATGCAGGTTCGCTGGCTCCGAAGTTTGAGAAGGTTCTGCAGATTCTGGATGAGCGCCTGTCGGAGTACGGCGTGGCAGAGTGGTCGAAGCCGACCGGCGGTTACTTCATCAACCTCGACGTGGTCGATGGCACTGCTCGTCGCGTGGTGGAGCTGGCCAAGGAGGCCGGCATTGCGCTGACCGGTTCTGGTTCTTCCTTCCCGCTGAAGCAGGATCCGAATAATCGCAATATCCGCCTGGCACCGTCGCTGCCTCCGATGGAGGAGCTCGAGGTTGCTATGGATGGCGTCGCTACCTGTGTGCTGCTCGCCGCCGCTGAGAAGGCGACTGCGTAGGTTAAGCAGGCCAGGTAGGTCGGGATAGGACTATATGAACTTCGAAGAGACGAAGTTTTGGATCTCCGGGCTTTTCCCCGGAGAACCCCAGGTCAGCGAGTATGTGACGGAGCTGCCGGGCAGTGGTCGGCACGGGCAGGAACACGATTCGGCTCCGCTTCGGGTCGCTGAGTTCTCACTTTACGACGGGCCGGACGGCCAAGCGAACGAGCGTCGTCCGGAAACGGCAGCCGCCACCGTGGAGTTGGGCCGCAACTACTGTGGCCTGACCGGCGCAGCAAAGACGGATATCCGCGTGGAGCTCTTCTCCGTCGCATACGCTGATTTTCCCGTGGCCACCATGGTCGCGGCCGCGGGAGCGCTGGTGGAGGAAGAACCGGAGTTCCTGTCGCCAATTCCGGGCCGTGTCATCCCGAATGCGGTGCGGCTGGCGGCCGATCAGGTGGCCGAGGTAGGGGAGTCGTCGTCAAGCGCGGCCTTTACCGTGGCGCACGTGCTGTGCACGGTGCCGTATGTGTGGAGCGACGGGGTGCCGAATGTGTCCGAGATGCCGGGCAAGATCAGCCTGCATGAGGGCGATGTGGAGTCGCCGCAGGGGCGCATGACCACGATGACGCAGCTGGTGCCAATTACGGATGCGGAGCTGGTGTTTTATGAGCAGCAGGGTCCGCAGGCGTTGATGCAGAAGTTGGCCGAAGTGGACGCTGACCTGCGGGATTGGTGCCGCGAGTCGGTTGTTTCCCAGGAGGGTTCGAACTAGCCGGTCCGGGGTGGAAGGTAGGCTGAGCACGTGGCTCTGTATAGGAAGTATCGTCCGGCATCGTTCGCCGAAGTGGTGGGGCAGCGGCACGTAACTGACCCGCTGTCGGCGGCGTTGGAATCTCGTGATGCGCAGGGGCGTCCCAACCGCATTAACCATGCGTATTTGTTCTCCGGGCCGCGTGGCTGTGGCAAGACTTCGTCGGCGCGCATTATGGCGCGCAGTTTGAACTGTGCGGAGGGGCCGACGGCGACACCGTGTGGCCAGTGTGCGTCGTGTCGTGCGTTGGCGCCGGGTGGTCCGGGCAATTTGGACGTTATTGAGCTGGACGCGGCTTCCCACAACGGTGTGGAAGATATGCGTGAGCTGCGGGAAAAGGCTATCTTCCAGCCGGCGGAGTCGCGCTACCGCATCTTCATTATTGACGAGGCGCATATGATTACCGCCTCGGGTTTCAATGCGCTGTTGAAGATTGTGGAGGAGCCGCCGGAGCATCTCATCTTCATTTTTGCGACCACGGAGCCGGAGCGTGTGCTGCCGACGATTCGCTCGCGTACACACCACTATCCGTTCCGGTTGTTGACTCCGCCGGATATGCGCGGGCTGCTTGAGCGTGTGGTCACGGCCGAGGGTGTGCGGGTAGAGCCGGACGTGTATCCGCTGGTCATCCAGGCCGGTGGCGGTTCGCCGCGTGACTCGCTGTCGGTTATGGATCAGCTCATTGCTGGTTCCGGCACCGATGGTGTGGATTATGAGACTTCTGCGGCCATTCTCGGTGTCACTGACAGCGTAATCATCACGGATGCGATTGAGGCGCTGGCGGCAGGCGATCGCGCGGCCATGTTTAGCGTGGTCGGGCGTGTGATTATGTCGGGCCAGGATCCGGCTCGGTTTGCCTCGGATCTGCTTGGCCGAGTGCGTGATTTGCTGGTGCTGTCCGCAGTGCCGAACGCGCTGGAGCAGGGGCTTGTAGAGATTCCGGAGAGCCAAATCGACGGCGTCCTGGAGCAGGCCGGGACAATTCCCCCGGCTACCCTGACGCGCTTCACGCAGGTGCTCTCTGACGGCCTGCGTCACTTCCGCGGCGTGACTTCGCCGCGCCTGCTTCTCGAGGTCCTGTGCGCGCGCATGCTCCTGCCCGCCACCGAAGACTCCGTGGAGTCGCTGCTGCAACGCGTAGAGGCGTTGGAGCACGGCAGGCCCGCGCTTGCCGACGGCTCGGGGGCCGCAACCCCCGCAGCGGCACCGGCGTCTTCCGCCGCGGGGTCGGGGTCGGGTGCGGCTGAGGCCGATGCTTCGCCGATGCAGTCTGGCCAGTCGGCTCGTGAGGCGTGGCGCCAGCGGAATGCCCAGCGTAAGAAGGGGGCGCAGGCCCAGGGCAGTCGTGCTGGGCAGGCGGCGCCCGCGCAGGCATCGTCGCAGCCTCAGTCCCAGCCGGAACCTGTTCAGCAGCAGTCTGCACCAGCGGCACCGGTGTCGCAGGAGTCGGTAACTGAGCCGCAGCCTGCACCAGAAACACCTACTGCGCCCGCTGAACAGCCTACGCAGGCTACGCCGGCCGAATCAGTTGAACAGTCTCAGCAGGCCGAACAACCGCAGCAGCCTGAACCGGCTGAGCAGCCGATGTCCGAGGAAGAAGCACAGGCGGAGAAGATTCGTGAGTTCCGTCGGAAGATGGCGGAGCATGCCCGCATCAGCGAGCAGCAGACTCGGGCGCAGCTTGCGCAGGAGCGTGAGCAGCAAACCCGCGAGCGTGAGGGGGAAGGCGGCTCGATGTCGATTGTCGAGGAAGAGCCAGTTGTCTCTGCCTCGACAGCTCACTCTGAACAGCCAACTCAGGCCCCACAGCCGGAGCAACCAGCACAGCCGGAGCCCGAACCTGCACCCGCCGGTATCGAGCAAATCCGCGAGCACTGGCAGGACATCCTTGCGGCTGTCGACGGACAGCATGCGTTCCCCATTCGCGTGCTGGCCGAGCAGGCGGTACCGCTCGATGTCGAAAACGACACGCTCGTCATTGGACACAGCACAGGAGCGCTCGCTACCAGGCTCAATACGCCTGATTACGCTCAGGCACTGTCCGCTGCAGTGAAGCAGGTGACGGGCTTCAACGGCCAGGTGCACTGTGTCGTCGGTACGCGCCCGCGCGCACCGCGTTCAACAGCTACTAATGGTGGTTCCGGGGAGGATGATTCGTCGTCAAGAGGTTCGTCCTCGCCGAACGACACCGCCCCTGCACCGACACCCGCAGCACCAGCGCAACCAGAGACATCTGAGCAGCAGGTACAGCAGGAACAGCAGACTCAGTCAGAGCCAGCACCGCGCCCGCAGCGGTCATCGACATACGCATCCGTTGTTGAGCGCCGTGCCAAAATCGAAGCCGCCAAGCGTGCTGCGATGGGACAGCAGGCAGGCCACGACCAGCCAGCGCAGCCACATCAGCAAAGCCAGCCAAGCCAACCGACTCAGCCGAACCCGAACCCGGTCCATCAACAGCCGCAACAGCAGCCAAACCAGCCGCAGCCGCAGTCGTTCCTGCGCGCGGCGCAAGTCAATGCCCAGGCAAATGCCCAAGCTCAGGCCAATCAGGATTCGGGCTTCGGCGGCGTCCCGCTGCCACCAGAGCCCATGGAGGAGTTCGCTCCGCCAGAGGGCGCAGAGGGCGCAGGGGGCTACGGTTCGCGCACCCCGTCCAACGCCAACACCACCTACAACCCGGTTTCCCAAAACCTGCAGGACAACAACTACGAAGAGGACACCTCCGAGTATTTCGAGGCCGCGAACGAGGTCGGGTCGCTCGATCACCGTTCGCTAAAGGACGTGGTCATGGAGATGCTGGAAAAGGAGCTGGGAGCCAAACCGCTAGAAGACCGCTAGAGCCGTTAGAATGGGGCGGCGATGCGCGTCGTAAAGCAAGGGCGATGAGCCTTTAAGCGTGCGCGTAACTATAAATCAGCACGTAAAAAGCACAATAGTTAGGAAAGTTAGTTATGACTCAGCCAGATATGAACGCAATTCTGCAGCAGGCACAGCAGATGCAGGCGCAGCTGCAGGCAGCACAGCAGGAGATCGTCGCCTCCACCATCGTCGGTGAGGCCGGTGGCGGTCTGGTCAAGGTGACTATGCAGGGCTCGGGCGAGGTCACGGACATCGCCATTGATCCGAAGGTCGTAGACCCGGAGGATGTCGACGGGCTGCAGGACCTGGTCCTCGCAGCTTTCCAGGACGCTACCGCTAAGGTGCAGTCGCTGGCAGAGCAGAAGATGGGCCCGCTGTCCCAGGGCTTCGACGGTCTCGGTGGCCTCGGTTTCTAAATTAGCTTTTCAGACCAGTAATTGTAGGTAATTATCATTGTTCGAGGGACCACTCCAAGATCTCATTGATGAGTTCTCGCGCCTGCCGGGCATCGGCCCGAAGTCAGCTCAGCGTATCGCTTTCTACTTGATGAAGGCGGAGCCGGAGGACATCGGGCGACTCCAATCCGCGCTGGGGCGGGTGCGCGAGGGTGTGCAATTCTGCCGGGTCTGCGGCAACATCTCGGAAAGCGACGTGTGCCAGTACTGCTCGGACACACGCCGCGACCGTGGTCTGGTGTGCGTCGTTGAAGAGGCGCGCGATATCCAGGCCATCGAGCGCACGGGGGAGTACAACGGTCGCTACCACGTGCTCGGCGGGGCGCTCGATCCGCTCGGCGGCATCGGTCCGAACGAGCTCAATATCCGCACGCTGCTGCAACGTATCGCCGGCGTGCTTGACGACGTCGACGAGACCGAGCCCCCCGAAATCCACGAGGTCATCATCGCGACTGACCCCAACACCGAGGGCGAAGCAACCGCGACCTATTTGGCCCGGCTGCTCCGGGACTTCCCGGATCTCGAGGTCACTCGGTTGGCCTCCGGCATGCCGCTCGGCGGTGACTTGGAGTTCGTCGATGAACTCACCTTGTCCCGCGCGCTGACGGGCCGGCTGAAGGTCTAGGCCCGCCAACCGGCCGCTGACCAGTCAGCTCGGCCGGTCGCGCGAAACCACAAAAACTAGCGCTCGCTCTTCGGACGCGGCTTGGACAGGATGCGTTCTTCGCGCAGCTTATCCACTACCTCGAGGTCTAGCGGAGCCAGGCTCGACAGGTCCTGGTTGGTCGCGCGGGCCAGCAGCAGATCAGCCAGCTGCGGATTGCGAGCCAACACAGGTCCGTGCAGGTAGGTACAGATAATCGAGCCCTGCACCGCGCCTTCGACGCCACCGGTCGGTGTGAGTGCAGAAACATCCACTCCCGGAGCAATCCCGGAGTCCGCCTGCTCCACTTCCGGGCCGGTATTGCCCACGCCACGGACAACCCGACCAAGCGGCTTCGCATCGGCACCCAGGGTCGTGCGACCCATGTGGTTTTCGAAGCCAGTCAGTGGGCTGGCGTCGACGTCGTCAAGCAAACCGTTCGTGGGATCGACGAGCGTGCAGATTTCGCCGATCGCGCGCGACTCGAGTGAATCAGTGGTGCAGTCGACAAGGCCGAGACCTGCGACGTCGCGTCCGCCCGCGCGGAAGGAATTGCCGAAGATCTGGAAGCCCGCGCAAATCGCGAGGATCTGCTTCCCGGCCTCGGCTGCCTTTTTGATGCCGCCGTCATTGATCAGATGCTCCACCGCGATGGTTTGTGCGACGTCCTCGCCGCCGCCGACGGTGTAGATATCCAGGTCGGTGGGGACGGCATCGCCCAGCTTGATCGGGACAATCTCGGCGTCAATCCCACGCATCCGCGCGCGTTGCCGCAGCACCAGCGCATTTCCGTCATCGCCGTAGGTGCCCAGCACGTCCGGGAGGATCAGGCCGATAGACAGCTCGCTCATTTACTTTTCCTCCTGTGCTCGTTCGATGTCGCGCTTCAAATCGCGGAAGGCGGTGTAGTTCGCCAGCACCTCAACTCGGGTGACGCTTGACGACGACCCCCGCGCCTCACACGACCGGATCGCCTGCAGCGGATTTGCGACCAACCTCGCATCGATGCCCGCATACAGCAACCGCACCGCGAGGTCAGTTCCGCGTTCGCCCGCGGACAGCACATCCATGCCGTCGAAGTCCTCGAAGCGGACATCCCACAGCCAGGACAGATCCTCGCCGTCAGCGACGTGACCGTTGACTGCGATGACCACTGCATCTGCGGTGCGGTCGACCATGGACAGCGCCTCCTGCCAGCCGGCCGGGTTCTTGGCCAACAGCATGCGCACGTGCTTCTCGGCGCCTTTGTCATCTCTCACAACCATGGTGGAGTAGCGGCCCGCAACGTTGTCGACGGTCTCGGTGGCCCGGAGGGACTTCTCCAGGTCCGCGCCCATATCGACAGCGCCCGCGATTGCCAAGGTGGCGTTGCCGCGGTTGGCGTTGCCCGGCAGCGTGAGGTTCATCGGCAGGGTGTCGCCAGCAGGCGTGATGACTCCCTCCGCAGTGATGCGGTAGTCCGGCTCAGGGCGCTTAAACTCCGAGCCGTCCGGGAGTGGCTTCACGGCATACCAGTCGTGGCCGTCCTGGATGATAGGGCCGCCGGTGCGCGGGGAGGAGGTGGCATCGTTGGTCCAGCCGCCGCCCGCGGAGACCCAAATAACCTTCTTGGCATCCCACGCAGCCGATGCGATGAGTGGGTCGTCGCAGTTGGCGATGACCGTCGCCTGCGGGTTAGCGTCCACCGCAGCGCGGAGTGTGGCCTCAATCTTGTTGATCTCGCCGACGCGGTCGAGCTGGTCGCGGGAAAGGTTCAGCAGCACCAGGACCTGCGGTTTCAGATCCTCTGCGATGTGCGGGACGTGCAGCTCATCGACTTCCAGGACCAGGCTGTCCGCATCGGGAGTAGCGAGCAGCGCGGAGATGATGCCCGCGTCCATGTTGTCGCCGCCTTCGTTGGTGGCCACGTTGTGGCCAGCGGCGCGCATGGCGGCCGCGAACATACGGGTGGTGGTGGACTTGCCGTTGGTGCCAGTGATGATCGCGGCCGGGCGTCCCTTGCCGAGGGAAGCCAGAATGCGCGGGTCAATCTTCTGCGCAATCAGGCCACCAATCATGCCACCCGCGCCGCGACCGGACTTCCGGGAGGCCCAGGTGGCGGCGTGAGCGGCGGATGTGGCGAGGCCGGCGCGCAGGCGGGCGCCGGTGCCGCGCAGGCCACGAGAACTATTCGAGTCGCGGGAGCCACTCGAAGCAGTACCGTGCGGGCTGGCATCCGCGCTATCAGCGGAATGCGATTGCGGAGAGGTGCCATTTGTCATGTGTGTAAATATTACGCGCACGAAAGGGCTAGGCCTAAGAAGCAGGCCTGTGAGGCCTGATGGGATTTGTGGGAGGTCTCCCTGCGGAGCCTTGAAATCTGAACTTTGAGGTGATTGCGATCATGTTGATCTTCGGGGATTAGGCGGTCATGCGGCGGAAGAGAGGAAGGAGATTACCGAGGTGAGAAAGCGTATTTGAGGAATCGAATTCAAGCACTGAATCAAAGAATTATTGTTTTGATTCATGTGTTGCCCTATACTGTCCACTAGCAGATAAGGGGGAAGAGGTATGGCTAATACAGAAAGCAACTTCTTCGGCGCGCGCTTGCATCAGTTGCGCACAAATCGTGGCATGACCACACGTGATTTGGCTGACGCCACCGATGGTGTGGTGTCGCAATCTGCAGTCAGTCGCCTGGAAAATGGCAAGGCGACTTACTCACTTGAGCAGGTTATGGCGCTTGCGTGGGCTCTTGGCGTGCCGTTGGATGAACTTGTGGAGGAAAACCCGGTCAGCCAGCGTGTGCAGGCCGTGGCCCGCACTTCACAGGATGGCGCGAGTGTTAAGGGAGCGCGGGAGATGCTTTTGCCTTACCTGCAGCTTCGAGTGCTGCTAACTCAAAATTAAGGAGGGTTCCCCATGTGCAGTGCGAGCAAGGAGGGGCTCGACCTTGCTATAGAGTTCCGCAAGAAGCACACCCTAGGAAATGATCCAATCGCCGACATCGCTGGCTTTATGCAGTTGGTTAATGCAGATTTTATGATTCTGGATTTACCAGCCAATGTTGATGCACTTGCTTTGCGTGACCCCGTGACGGGAGCGACAGTCATTGGAATTGCGAAGTCATCCGTTCCTTACCGTCAGCGGTTTACCGTTGCGCATGAAATTGGGCATTTTGTTTCCAATGATTTCGAGTCCTCGAAAATCGTTGCAGATGATGAGCACTCTGAGCCTGGAATATACGCCTGTGGCAAGCGTGATTATCAGGAAGTTCGTGCTGATGCCTTCGCTCGTAATGTGCTCTGCCCAACTGATGGGTTGAAAACAGACCAGAACCTCGGCGAGCTTATCGGTGGAGGTGACGTCCTTGCTGCGTTGTCCCATGTCGTTCGCAAGTATCAAATTTCGCCGCGAGTCGCACTTATTCAGATGAGGCGCGCAGACCTCATTAGCGAAGGGCAATCGGAAGAACTGAAAGGTGTATCAGCTCCCACGCTGGCTGCCCGGTATGGCTGGAAAGCTGACTATGACCGCGCGGTAAAGGTCTCCGAACTAGTGCAACCATCAGCGCGGTTGGTGAAAGACGTATATCGCGCTTACGAACAGGGGATAGTCGACCTTCCCAGCATTGCTTTTGCTGAAATGAGCAGTGTCGATGAGGTGAAGGAGCTGATAAGTGCATCGCAGTCACAGTTACCGCCATTGAGGCATGATGCGAATGTGCAGAATCAGGATGCGGCTGACACGGAAGCAGATCCCTTCGCGGAACTAGACGCTTTCTTCGGCGATGGTCCCGATAGTTTAGAAAGCGCCCAATAAACGATGGCTGGTTACCTCCTAATAGCTGATACAAGCGTACTTCTTAATTTCGTATGTTCGAAGAATCACCAGTATTTGCTCGACTTCGCAGGCAAGATGACCATCAGCATTCCAGGAGCAGTCAAAAATGAAGTCGAACGCAAATTGGATAAACGGCGCTTCAACTGCGGAAAGAGACACTGGGATTGGTTTCTGGGGCACCCGAATGTCGAAGTTCTCGACGATGACCACAAAAAACTTTATCCCTATGTTCGCCTCTATTCTGGTCCTGGCTATACCTTTCAAGGGGGCAAAGCTAAACGCCTGGGAGAGTACATCGCTATCGCCCATTGTCTTTATGCGAAAGATCAGGGTAAGGGCGTAGCCACTGCGCTCATCATGGATGATGGTGATGCCTGTGAGCTAGCGCGGAAGCAAGAAGCTGGATACATTTTCAATACCGAGCACGTGCTACTGCAATGCGTGAAGTCGGGCTCTATTGGGTCGCGCGGGCAAGCCAAGGAAATTTGGGAAGACCTCCAGAAATTTGATGTCCTAGTCAATTTTGAGCACACCAAACTTAATGGCAAGAGTCTGTATAAAAAGGCCGCCGAAAAATGATGAACCCTGACATCACTTTCTACTACGACCGCGATTGTGGGTTCTGCGAGGCAAGCGTGACCCTTCTGGCCAAACTCAGTGGTGTCCGCATGATTGGTGCTAGTCCCGAAGACCAGTCCTTGCCAGAGGAAGTTCGTCAACACATCTCAGCTGAGGCGGTCGCCATGCTTCCAACCCCGGCGGTCGCCACAATCCCAGCCGAAGCAGCAGTCGGTGAACCTGGTGCTAAGAGCGGCCGAGAATTTCGGTACGGCCACGAGGCGATAGGTATCGCCTTGCGTGAGGGCGGCACCAAGGCACTATTCCGATGTGCGGGCACATTCCTGCTCTTCCCGCCACTGACAAAACTGTGGAGCTTTATCTATAAGGTTGTCGCTTCCAACCGTCACAGAATCAGCGCGGTCCTGGGGCTTAACGCCTGCAAACTAGACTCCACAAGATGACTATCCGGCAGGCCCGTTGCCCCAGTGCCACTGCAATTACCCAATGAGCAGCCACCGAGTCAGCCGTTAGCCTCGTCCTTCACAGCGGCCGGCGACATCTCTCCGACCAGTCGCAAGAATGCCTCATCGGAAACGATCGGAATGTCCTTCCGGTGGGCATGCATGGCCTTGCCCGTCAGTTGATCCGGTGTCACATCCGCAGGTCGGTTACACACCAGCACCGATGACTCTCGCGTGACCTTCTCCGAGTACGCCAGCCCAGCCCGCACGCCCGCCGCAATCAGCTCATCCGGGTCCAGCGACACCTCTGGCGCCACGACGAACTCCATGCCCGTCGCGAGCTTCCGCCCCGGCGTATAACGGCCGGGGTTCTCCACGGGGCGCGGCGCTTCCATCGCGTCGACACGCACTACCGAGCGCTGCAGGCCCACAATGTCCTCGCGCAGCTGGTCGGGCGTGTACATGTTCAGGGTTGTACCCTCGTCGAGCCCGCCCTGTGCGCGGAAGAGCGCAAGCGTGGTGGTGACGTCATCCAACGTCCGCACTCGCTCCGGCACCGAGATGCCAGCAATCGATGCCTCGGGCGAAGGCACATCGAGGCCATAGGCGCGCGCGACGGCGCGCAGGCGTGCGTCGTCAAGCCGTTTGCCCTGGCGGCGCGCCGTTTCCAACGTATCGGCAATCCGTGCGGGCGCCGGAATTCTCGCGACGCGAGTGCGCGTACGACGACGCCCCCGCTTATTCCGCGCGGATCGCTCACGATTCGCTTGACGACGGGCCCTCTTGGCCTCGGCAACTATAAAACCCCAGACCAGCGGCGCATTATGAGCAACCAACGTGCGCCCATCGAGCGCGTGCGCGAGCTTGGCCTGGATCACCCCGAATTTCGGTGCCCCCTCGAAGTCCGCGGGCTCGAGGCCGTGGAGGTGTGTCGGGCCGGGATCTTCGGTGGGATTGATGACGACATGCCAGGTGTCCACGATGTTGCCGCTGCTGTCGGCGGTGGATACTCCCAGACTGACCAGCCGAGACGTCTTGGGGTGGATGCCCGTGGCCTGGATGGACACGATTGCGTAAGGAGCTTCCTCCGCCGACGAGAACTGCTTGTGCTCGTCAGCGGCCTTTGTTGCGGCGGTCTCGGCTGTGGCCGGTGTGGGTGTGGCTGTGGCCGGTGTGCCAGCGGTACTCGCGCCGGTTGCGATTGCGCCGGTAATAGCCGCGCTGGTCGTGGCCGCGTCGGTGGTGGTTGAGGCCGGCGTAGCTGCGTTGGTCGTGGCTGCGTCCGTTGTGGTGGAAGCCGGTGCTGTTGGTGGTGTTTTCGCGCCCGCTGCCGACGCGCGTTGAGAACGGCGACGATTCCGCCGCCGCCTCTTCGTCTGAGAAGAGGTCCCAGTCGCTTTGCGCTCCTCGCGCGCCGATTCAGTCATGCCTCAAGACTAGCGGGTGCGCTCACCCGCGGAGAAAGTGACTAGGTTTATGACACTTTGAGCACAAAATTTGCCACGAAAGTGTCATAAACCTAGTCAGTAACTTGGGCACTAGCTCGGCCTCAAGCTCAGAAGGACCGTGGGGCACGGTCACACGGGTCCCGTAAACCACGCAAACTACAAAAACCACGCAAGGCCCAAAAGTTTTCCCCCGACTGGGTGCTCAGCCGAAAAGGAATGGAACCGCGAGGGCAATTTCCGCGCCTTATTAAATAGGGGCCACAAAACAGTGCCACAAGCCAAGGCCACAAATAGCGCCACAAATAGAGCCACAAAACAGCGCCACAAAAATAGGGACGAAATAACTACCACGGGGCAACAGCCACAGGACAACAACCACGGGGCGGGGGAGAAATGGTCAACAAGAAACGCAAGCAACTGGTGGCGGACCAGTTTGGAATCATTAGGCCGGATGACCAGCCGGGGAATGGATACCGCGAGGTCGCAAGGCAAGCGCGGGCCGGTTATCTGGAGCGGCTTTGCCGAGGTCACTATGTAGTCGCGCACGCCTGGGAGGGGCTCCACCGCGAGAAACGCCTGGCTATTACTGCTTTGGCGGTGGTCTCCGAGACGTCGTCAGGCGTCATTTCGGGAGCTGCAGCGCTGGCCTTGCACGGTTCGTGGGTGCTGGTGCGCGATGCGAAGATTGTGGTCGTGGGCGGGAGTCAGGAGTTCCACGGCATCGACTATTGCATGCGCTTGCGCTCGGAGATCCATCTGGATCACACGCAGGGGCTCGCGGACCGGCGGGTCGCGGTGCTCGCGCGTGCGGCCTTCGATGAGTGTCGCGTCCGGTTCAGGCAGAAGGGGCCGGAGTCCGTGTCGTGGCGGGCGGCGGTGTTGGCTGTCGAAGGTGCGCTGCGGCATGGCGCCACGCGCGATCAGCTTGAGGAGCTCCCGGTGCATTATCCCAGCGTGCGGGGTCAAGAGCTGTTTCACCGTGCGCTCGCGGTCTGTCATGGTCGCTGCGAAACGGCCGGTGAGGCGCTGACTAAAGCCGCTCTTCTCGAGCTCGGACTGAAGTTCCACGAGCAAGCCGAAATCTGGACTCGCGGCACCAGCCACGATCCGCCGCACTTTCTCGCCCGCGTGGATTTTTATATCCCTGACCTGCTGCTTGTCGTGGAGTTCGACGGCCACATCAAGTATTCGGCGAGCGAGGTCGCGCCGACGCCCGAGGCTCAGTCCGAGCTGCTCACGCGGGAGACCTACCGCGAGCGATCGCTGCGCGCAACGGGGCTGGATGTCGCGAGGGTGGTGTGGAAAGAGGTGGAATTGCACGCAGTTCGCTTATCGACGCTCCGTTCAATCCTCATCGAGCGCGAACGCGTGGTAGCCGCAGGTGGGGTGACTTTCCGTGCGGATGTGCGCAATGCCGGCCCGTTGATTGGGTAGTTGGGTAATTGGGTAGCGGGGCCGAGGGACCGCTGGATAGTTTGCCCCAAAAAGAAACTGACTAGGTTTATGACACTTTGAGCAGGTAGGTTCAGGCGGTGAATGCATCACCACTTTC